>JAACDF010000192.1 GCA_009937065.1 Gammaproteobacteria bacterium
GTTGTCGGGCTTAAGTCTCCGCACGATTCAACGTGTTGAATCAGGTCAAAGTGCCAGTCTTGAAACTCTAAAATCCCTTGCTGCGGTGTTTGAAATCGATGTGGATACATTGAAGGGAGACATTACGGTGATTGATAAGAAATCAGAGGAGTGGGCGTTGGCCCCGGCATGGGTGAAGTTTGGGTTTTGGGGAATACGTGATCGACGCGTAGCGATACGGTTTGAGATCCTTTCTTTGGTCTTTGGCTTCATTGGAAGTGCTGCCGCTTTGTTTTATCCAGCGGCGGCTGGTGCGCCAATGTTTTTTGGAGCGGCCTACTGCTACGCGGTTCAGATTCGCTGGGTAGATAACAAGGGGCTTTGGAGTTAAGGCGCGCCTCACGCGGCTCGCTCGGGCAGTGATAGTGCTTATAAAATAAAGCTAATCGGTTTCCGGTGAAAATATCTCCTCAATTGGGAGCTCGAAAAGCGCCGCAAGCTTAAATGCGAGCGGCAGACTCGGGTCATATTTGCCTTTCTCGATGGCGTTGATGGTTTGCCGAGTGACCTGTAGTCGATCTGCAAGATCTGCTTGAGTCCAATCGCGATCTGCTCTCAGTACCTTGAGTCTATTTTTCATGCACTTGTGCGCCGTAACCACAGGGTGATCACTGACAGTATGTAAGAGACCCCGATGACAAATAAGACGTTGGCCGGTTGAGCTTCTGCGAGTACTTGGGCTTGAGGAAGCGCGCCGTAGATAACGGTTAAAACCATGGTTATCCCCAGGGTCAATGCCATGGCTTCAAGATGTGTCTGTCGCTGGAGTTCATCCATCGTCTTTAAGTGTCGAAAAAAGCTATAAAGCATTAAACCACCGGCCATCAGGTTTAGTGCAATGGCCAATAAAGTCAGTGTGGTGTCAAAGTTCCATAACGTGTTTGGTCCAAATGACATGAGGGCGGTGCTGCCCACCCAGGCAGTCGTTGCGAGGAAAAGGTTAAATGTGGATTTTTTGAGACCTGCCTGTAGCGAGGCCTGTATTCGGGCATCGTTCATGTATTGCTTCCATTACAAAATGTTAAGCTCGCTTTACATATTAATGGGAGTTTTTCAGAAAGTAAAGGACGCTTTACATATCATCTTTTCGGTACAGGGTTATCCAGAAAAGCCCAAGAAAGTAGCTGTTTCGTCCACAGTTTTGCGCTCCGATACGACCGCGTTGGCGGGGAATGAGTCATCGGGCCAGCCAAGCGCCACGGCCTTCATGATGACTTGGTCGTCAGGAATGTTGGCGTGCTCTCGAACGACGGGGGACTGCATGATGCCCTGGCTATTGATGACCGCTCCGAGACCTCTAGACCAAGCGGCGTTGACTAGCGCCGTGGTGACCGCACCGCAGTCAAAGGCTGTGTCGTCACTGTCCGCCAGCACCGCATCATAGGTAATGATGACGCAGACAGGCGCATCGAACTGGCGAAAACCGCGCAGCACCCAATCTTGACGCTTCTCGGTATCTTCACGTGCAATATCCATGGCCGCAAACAACTGTTTTGCTACGCCTACTTGCCGATCTCTGTGTTGCCCGGCAAACGGAGAGCCGATTCGAAACTCCCGCGAGTGGGGAACACCCGCCAAATTACGCTCAGTGTTTCCCTCGCGGATACGATCCAGAACTTCGCCCGTCACGACAGTGAAGTTCCAGGGTTGGGTGTTCATGGAGGAGGGAGAGCGCATCGCCAGCGCCAAGACTTCTTTTATTAAGGACTGGGGTACTGGATCTGGCTTATAACCCCGAATGCTCCGACGGCCTAAGACCACCTCGTCATATTGCACTGTCTCTCTCCTTAGTTATTTGACGCGCCTAACCTAGAGCAATCTCCAGCTAAACGACAGTAGTATCGCGGGTTTATTTGCTAGCGAGGGCGAAACCTGAAGCCTCGAGATATGGATATATTTGTCACCGGCTTACGATGTTAGGTTTTCTGAGCGGAGTCTTACCGTGCCGCACCTCCAATCTGGGCAGAGACGACTACCTGCTGTAATTTGCATGACCATGCAGGCCGATTCGAAAACAAGGACCACCTTTGCTCATGCGGTAGGGTTGCTCTCCCTTGTGGGCGTTGTTGCCAGCATCTATTCAAATGGTTTTGGGATGCCTCATGCTGTGATGCTCGTAGCGGGGGTGGCTTTGGCATTTTGGCTCTGCCCAAGAGAGACAGACAAACCTTGGCGATGTGGGCTCGTTGGCTGTCTAGTGTTGCTATTCTTACTCTGTTCTTGGATGGGTATTGCGATTCTTGCGATGGGAACCATTGAGGCAGCAGTTTTTCTCCTCGTCATTTGCGTCGGATGTGTGTGGGCGATTCGCTCGTTGCTGAAAAACATTCACACGCGAAATACCGCTTCTGGGATCTAACGATTCCACTGCAACACAAGACCGATAGGGGGCCGTAATTAATCTGGTCTAGCAGCCACTGGTTCTGGATCGAAACCTTAGAGTCTAATTTAGAACTCAATCGCCTAATTTGTCACTGTGCTGATCGCATCATTTGAAACCACTGGCTGCATCTCTTGGGTTAGGCCCACGATCAACTAAAAAACTTATGAGAACGGGGCATGATAAAAAATATTCTGATGATGCTTGGGCTACTGTTTGCCTTTTCGGCAAGCGCCGTTGAGGTTGATTTTGGCGAACCTATCGAGGTTGAGCTGAAGATCTCTACAGTGATCATGAATGACGATGGAATGCTTGTGACTTACGAGGGAGAAGCAGGGAAATACGGGATGGTATTCGCTACCCATAACTATGTCCCATCGAATGAGGAAGAAACGCAAGGCAATTTCACGGGCAACGTTCAAGCGATTGATGACAACGGAATGATTGATAGGGTGTTCACCGCAGGTTTATGGCGTCGCGATGGCGTTAAACTGAGAGTGTATGGATATGACGATGATCGAGCCCATCGCATCATGTGGGTTGGTGATGGCGATCTAAAATCAAAGGTGTTCAAAGTAAAAGTTTGGGAGCTTGATTGATAGCCAGCACATAGTCCCTCGAACGAGGGCCTATTTACGCAAATCTGCGCCTTCTCAGCACTGGATTCAGAAAATGAGTTTCTAAGTTCGGTCGACGTTTTGATTTACACGTTTTTTATAAAAATATGGCGGAAGAGGTA
>JAACDF010000193.1 GCA_009937065.1 Gammaproteobacteria bacterium
GGGCGCCCAACTGTGCCGAATGGATCATTGCGGCACTGGCCATACAGTACGTGGGCGGCACGCTCGTGACGGTCAACACAAGGTACAAGGCCTCAGAAGCGCGAGAGATCATTAGCGACAGTGGCAGTTCAGTAGCGTTTGTGGTCGATGAATTCCTGGGCGTCGACTACGCCCAGTCACTGGCAGCGCTCACTATCGATGGACTCGAACACATCGTCACCATCAAAGCACCCGGCTCTTCTGACCGCGACGGCATCAGCGAATGGATCGCGGACGGAGCGGCTGCTGACGATGAGACGACAGCACAGTGTGCGTCACAGCGCGAGTCTGTCGTCGCAGACGACGTGTCAGATATTTTATTCACCTCGGGCACAACAGGCCGAGCCAAAGGCGTAGTCACTACCCACGGTCAGAATTTGAAGGCGTTCACCACCTTCGCGGATATCCTGGGGCTCGATACCGACGATCGCTATCTCATTATCAACCCCTTCTTCCACAGCTTTGGCTACAAGGCGGGCTGGTTGGCCGCGCTTCTTAAAGGCGCCACCGTCTATCCCATGGCTGTTTTCGATGTACCCGCCGTACTCAAGGCCATCAAAACGCAGGCCATCACCGTCATGCCCGGGCCTCCGACCTTGTTTCAGAGCATTTTGATGCACCCTGAGCTCGACCCCGCGGATATCGCCACCTTGACCAAGGCAACCACAGGCGCCGCCGTGATCCCAACACAACTCATCGTAGATATGCGCCATACGTTGGGGATCGATACCGTTATCACCGCCTATGGCCTGTCGGAAACCTGTGGTCTGGTCACCATGTGCCGTCAGGGCGATTCACCCGACGTAATTGCCCGCACCTCGGGACGCGCGATCCCTCATGTGGAGGTGGCCATCATGGATACGGAGGGTGGCCTTTGTGATGCGGACGAGCCCGGTGAAATTGTGGTGCGCGGCTATAACGTCATGACCGGCTATTTAAATAATCCGGAGGCCACCGCCGACACGATCGATGCGGATGGATGGCTGCACACGGGTGACATCGGCACACTCGATGTCGATGGCAATATCCGCATCACCGATCGCCTGAAAGACATGTTCATCTCGGGCGGCTTCAACTGCTACCCGGCAGAGATCGAAAATCAGCTGCTGCAGCACCAGGACGTGGCGCAGGTTGCCGTCATTGGCATGCCCGATGAGCGCCTGGGAGAAGTCTGTGCGGCTTTCATCGTGGCCGCGCCGAGTAGCGAGATGAGTGAGACATCACTGATTGCGTGGAGCCGCGAGAATATGGCGAACTACAAGGTACCTAGACGCGTGATATTTACGGACGTGCTCCCCTTAAACGCGTCGGGGAAGGTGTTAAAAACAACATTGAGGACTATGCTCTGATCACAATCAGCGTCATCAGTGGCGCGACGTGTTGATGCGAGCCAATAACCGACAACAAGTAAGACAACATAAGGAACACACTATGGCCATTCAGAGCCTGGGGTATATTGGCGTTAACGCTACGCAACTCGATTCATGGAAAGGGTTCGCCTGCGGTGTCATGGGGCTTGAAGACGTATCCGATGCACTCGGAGACGACAGCACCCACTACTACAAGATGGACTACCACCCCTATCGCTTTTTTGTTCAAGCGGCAGAAACCGACAACTTGGCGCTTTGTGGCTGGGAGACCAATAACCAGGCAGGACTCGATGAGGTTGCCTCGGCATTGACCGTGGCCGGTGTCGCTTTTACCTGGGGTGATGACGCACTGATCGCGAAGCGGCGCGTACAAAACCTGCTGTCCTTCACCGACCCGGCGGGTAACCACCACGAGGCTTACTGGGGGGTGGTCTCCGACTTTAAAGTGCTGAACTCTCCCGAGGGTGTGTCTGGCTTTGTCACCGGAGATCAAGGTCTGGGGCACGTCGTACTGCCTGCGCCCAACTTCGATGAAACCGCGCGTTTCTTTACCGACATCCTGGGATTTGGCCTCTCTGACCTGATGAAGCTGCGTTTTACTCCCGATCCTGACGAGCCAGTGAAGAGACTCTGGTTTATGCACTGTAACCGACGGCATCACAGCTTAGGGCTCTTTGAAGTACCACACCCCGCTGGCTGCATACACGTGATGACAGAGGTGGCGAATGTTGACGAAGTGGGTCGCGGTAATGACCGGCGGATTGCAGCAGGAGTAAAGCTGTCAGGGACCTTGGGCAGACATGCTAACGACCATATGGTCAGCTTCTACATGCAGAGCCCGGGTGGTTTCGATGTGGAATATGGCGCTGAAGGCCTCACCATCGAGGATTGGACGAAGTACGAAGTGTTTGAAAGTACCGTTCCCAGCTTCTGGGGTCACGACTTCTCCGTAGGCCAGCAGGATTAGACGAGTTTTCCCGGTTAGTACATACGAGGTATGTCGGCGGCGTCTCGCTTTGCAACGATGTGTGCAATGCCCTAAAACCCGCAGCAAGACGGATACAGCTAAAGGATCTTTGCCATGAGCACACATGAACCGGTCGTAACACAGCAGATACTGGATTTGATCTCGAGTAAGTCAGACGAGCAGCGAGCCGCTCGCGAGATGTCGAAGGAAGTCGTTGATGCGCTCAAAGAATGTGGTTTCTTCACCATGTTGCTCCCCAAACAGTGGGGTGGTCTAGAACGTCGTCCGCAAGAGTTCTTTGCTGAGCAGGTGCGCATCGCAGAAGCCGACATGAGCACGGCCTGGGCCGGCGGCATCATTGCCGTTCACGCCTTCCAGCTGGCGCTGATGTCTGAAGAGGCTCAGCGAGAAGTGTATGAGAACGACCCCAACACACTGATCAGTAGCTCTTACAACCCTGTCGGGGCACGAGCGGAAATGTGCGAGGGCGGATTCATGCTGCACGGACGGTGGGGCTGGAGTTCTGGATCGGGCCACTGCACCTGGGCTCTGCTAGGTGGCGTCATTCCAGGTGACGGTTATCGAACCTTCCTGGTTCCGCGGAGCGAGTACGAGATTGAAGACACCTGGAACGTTATGGGACTCCAGGGCACGGGTTCAAACGATGTCGTCATTCCCGAGCCAATCTTTGTACCGGAGCACCGAACGCATAAGCAGATGGATGGCTTCAACTGCGTTAACGACCAGGAAAACCCAATGTACGACTTGTCGTGGGCACAAACCTTCGTGCGCGTTGTAAATTCAGCAGCAATTGGAGCGCTGAAGAAAGCCGTCAAGGTGTTTGTGGAATCCAAGCAAGGAAACTCGACAACCGACATGACCAAATTTGCGGGTGACGTCGAAACTCAGGAACGACTTGCCAAGGTACTCAACACGATTGCTGAGCTCGAGGCCGTGATGTATCACAACTTCGACAAGATGGAAGCAGCCAACTGGAAACCAAGCCTCGAAGACCGCATCATGTACCGCTACCAGGCAGCCCTAGTAATCGATAAAGCCATCGAAGCGATCGATACCTTGTTCGACGTGGCCGGTGGGCGCTCGGTTTTCAATGGGCACCCGCTTCAGCAGCTCTGGCACGACATTCACATCGCACGTTGCCACGTTGCCAACAACCCAACCGCGTTCGCGCGTAACCTGGGTAGCGTGACGCTTGGTATGGAAAATAAGGATGTCTTTATCTAATGCCAGCCAATCCGGAAGCGTCGCAATTTCATGAGGTGAGTCCGGGTAGAACGATCCATTACACGGACCACCCGGCCACTTCTGCGGAGCGCGGCATCGCCGTATTTATTCACGGCAGTGGTCCCGGTGCCAGCGGCTGGAGCAACTTCAAACACAACGTGTCTGCCTTCCAAGAAGGCGGCTACCGCTGCATCGTATTTGACCAGTGGGGTTACGGTAAAACATCAAAGCCACAAGATGTTGACCATACGCTGGACTTCTTCGTCGACGGCTTAGTGTCTCTACTCGACCATGCCGGGGTCGATAAGGCGACTTTGGTAGGTAACTCCCTAGGCGGCGCGGTAGCGCTGGGCTTGACACTGCTCCAACCCGAGCGCATTGAGAAACTGATCCTCATGGCACCTGGTGGCATTGAGTCGCGCGAGGACTACTTTTCCATGCCCGGCATACAGGCCATGGTGAAATACCCCATGGGGTCTCCGGAGTTCACCAAACCGGTGCTCGCGGAGCTACTCACTCAGCTGGTGTACGACCCTAAAAATGTTGACCCAGAACTGGTTGACGAGCGCTGGGCGACGTTAGAAACACAAAACGCACATGTACTCGCAACCATGCAAATACCAGATCTCACCGAGCGATTGCCCCAGATCGATATCACGACGCTCGTTTTCTGGGGCACTGAGGATCGCTTCTGCCCTGCCTCAGGCACCTGGAAGGTGCTGGGGATGAAAGGAACGGTTCAGGCAGAACTGGTGAATCATTGCGGGCACTGGGTGATGTCCGAGTATCCAGACCTTTTCAACGAGCGCTGCCTGTCATTTCTCGCTAACTAATTTGGAGAGCGGCACCATGAGCCTATCTAAGGCTGACCACACCACATTGGGACGAACGCTGTACGAGGCGATGCGTGCCGAGGTGCCCATCAAACCCCTCATCCAGTCACACCCAGCCATTACCATTGAGGATGCCTATCAGATTTCTCGAGTGATGCTATTACTGCGGATGGAGCAGGACGGGGAGACCCTCGTTGGCAAGAAGATAGGCGTTACCTCGGATGCAGTGCAGAAAATGTTGGGCGTATTCCAGCCTGATTTTGGCTTTTTGACTGATGCCATGGCCTATGCCAACAATGCAGACATTCCCATTGCTGGGAACATGATTTCTCCACGGGCCGAGGGCGAAATAGCGTTTCGCCTGAAATCAACACTATCGGGAACCAACAACACCGAAGCGGATGTATTGGCCGCGACTGAGTGCATCATGCCCTGCTTCGAAATTGTCGACTCCCGCATCGAAAACTGGCAAATCGCGATTCAGGACACCATAGCGGACAACGCCAGCTGCGGCGTCTTCGTGGTGGGTGACACCGAACTCGACCCACGAGCGCTTGACCTACCCAACATTCGCGTTGACGTCACCAAGAACGGTGCGCCACTGAGCTCCGGCTTAGGCAGTGCCGTACAGGGCGATCCGTTAACGGCCGTTGCCTGGCTTGCCAACACCCTCGGCGCTTATGACATTGCGCTCGAGGCTGGCGAGGTAATTCTCTCGGGTTCGGTAGTGCCGCTCGAACCCGTGCAAGCAGGTGACGAAATGCATTTGATTATGTCGGGCGAAGGCTTCGACGACTGCAGCGTAGGCTGCCGATTTGTATAGACAAGGTGATGTATGACAGCTAAGGCAAAAGCCGCAATCATCGGACCCGGGAACATTGGAACCGACCTGTTAATGAAGTGTCAGCGCAGCGAGTTCATCGAGGCCACCTGGATGGTCGGCATCGAGGAATCAGCGGGTATTCAGCGCGCACGCGAGTTCGGACTCAGGACTTCCACCGAGGGCGTTGATGGTTTGGTGGCTGGATTCGACGAGTCCCCTGTCGACTTCGTCTTTGACGCCACGTCTGCCTACGTACACGCGGAAAATAGCCGTAAGGTCACGGCGCTGGGCGCTACCATGATCGATCTAACACCTGCAGCAATTGGCCCCTTCTGCATTCCCCCGGTAAACCTCGATAGTTTGTTGGATACCGGCCCCGCACAGAACGTCAACATGGTGACCTGTGGCGGACAAGCCACTATTCCCATGGTTCATGCGGTCAGTCGCGTACAGTCAGTGAGTTACGCCGAAATCGTTGCCACTGTGGCCTCCAAATCGGTCGGTATGGGCACGCGAGACAATATCGATGAGTTTACTCGTACCACCTCATCGGCGATTTCGCAGATCGGTGGTGCTGACGAGGGCAAGGCCATCATCATCATTAACCCAGCCGAGCCGCCGCTGGTCATGAGAGACACCATCCACTGCCTGACAAAAGACGCGCCGGATGAGGCAGCTATCCGAAGCTCTATCAATGCCATGGTGTCTGAGGTACAGCGCTATGTACCGGGTTACAAACTCAACAACGCACCCATTATCGATGGCAACCGCGTCACCATTTCAGTTGAAGTGGAGGGGTTGGGCGATTTTCTGCCCAAGTACGCGGGTAACCTCGACATTATGACGGCAGCGGGGCTTCGAACCGCAGAAATGATCGCTCAGCGACGCACGGCATAAGGACACGCAGAATGAAGCTTGAAGGACGTAAGATCACCCTGCATGACATGTGTCTTCGCGACGGCATGCACCCGAAACAGCACCAGATTACCGTTGATCAAATGATCGATATTGCCGGCGCACTCGATGATGCTGGCGTTCCACTGATTGAAGTCACCCATGGCGATGGCCTGGGCGGCGCTTCAGTCAACTACGGCTTTCCCGCCGCCAGCGACGAGACCTATTTGAGGGCCGTCGTTGGGCGTGTGTCGCAGGCAGGTATTTCCGCCCTTCTGCTACCTGGGATCGGAACCGTTGATCATCTCCGTATGGCGGCCGACTGTGGCGTCACCACGATTCGCGTGGCCACGCACTGCACTGAAGCGAATGTTTCCCGACAGCACATCAACCTAAGCCGCGATCTTGGTCTCGATACGGTGGGTTTTTTGATGATGGCGCA
>JAACDF010000194.1 GCA_009937065.1 Gammaproteobacteria bacterium
CAAATACCCCTGCTCTAACCTCTGGTTACAGCAGGGAGTACTTCTGCCCACCGCTGTAGACGCATCCGTTATCATCCGCCATCGCGACTAGCCGATACCACGCCGCGCGCGTGAAAAGAGCACTCAGGTTATGTGGTAGCGTCACAAATGCCGCACCCGCCGCGGAAGGCTCGGGCGTCAGTCCGGTGTCGTCATTAAGGTAGAAAACGCCTCCCGAATTTAGGATTAGGGCTAGGCGACTCTCACGGGATGACGCGTCTTCGACACATGTCGCATCGACGACCATTAGCGGATGCAAGGCAACTGTCACTTCCACTTTCTCCACAGGAGTTACAAGGTAGTAAGCGCCGTCTTCTTCACGTCTCAACAACCCAGCAAATAATGACACCAATTCTGCGCGCTTTATCTCTGACCCTTCGTGAAACCAGCGCCCGTCTCGATCGATGGCAATATCAACATATCCACAATTAGTGGGATTCCACTTATCAAGTGGATAGGGTTCGCGACCATTTACACTTCCAGAAAATAGCGGTGGCGACACCCCTTCTCCCGAGACCGAGCCCGCATTTCGTACGAGTCGCGCAAATGCGTCGTCAGCCACAGGCTATGATCTTAACGAATGACAACATCGCTTCTTCGCTTCAAATCGGCCATAAACTCCTGCCGCACTAGCGATGCACTCACGTCCGATACCTCTTGAAGTAATGCGTCTCTCTCGGCACCTACCATGGTGTCTTCGCGGCCAGCCTGCGTTCTAGCGAGCTGAACTAGTGCGTAGCTTTGATCATCGAGCCGAACAGCACTCACCGTCTCGGTATCAGCAGATCGCTTACTAAACGCTGACTGCAGTACGGATGAGGGCAAATTGACATTTTGCCTCGTGGCTGCCAACTCAACGCGCCATTCATACCCCTTGGCAGTTGATACTGACTCGAGTGTCTCACCATTTTTCAGTGACGCATTCACCTCATCAACCAAGGTCCTCATAGCACGGTCCTGCGCTTCTAAGCCAAGCTGTGCTGCTATGCCATCACGTACCTCAGTCAAGGGCCTCGTGCCCTCAGGAAGACGCTCCTTGACTGCTAAGGCGACAAAACGGCTACCCGACAACTCGATAACATCGCTGTTGTTACCATCAACCAAAACATCGTCTGAGAACGCAGCGCTCCGCAACGAGGATTCATTAAACAGGCCTAATCCCTCATCACGGGAAAACGGTTGAGAAATCGACACAGAAACGCCGAGCTGCTCGGCTGCAGAAGCAAGCCCACTCGTCATAAAGACAAGATCTCGGAGCTGGTCAACCGCAATCAATAGATCACGCTGTGTTTGCGCAGTCTGAAGACTTTCCGTGATTTCTGCTCTCAGCAGATCATCTGGAACCTGCTCAGCCGCTGATCGGCTCTTAACCAGGATGAAGTGCGTACCGGCGTCGGTTGTCACGGCTGAAGAGACCCCACCAATATCCAAAGCAGCAATAGCTTGCTCCATTGCGTCAGGAAAAACCGATCCATCGGTAAAACCTAGATCGCCGCCTACAAAAGACGAACCAATATCATCTGACGCATCCGCGGCGACTGCCGCGAAATCCTCGTCTGCGACAAGGCGATCCGCAACGGCCTTGATTCGTCCGGCATAAACCTCATCGGTCTCATCGTCCTCTTGTATCAACAAAATATGCGCCACTTCGGACTGCGCTTTGGTTTCATAGTCGGCAAGTGCGTCCGCAAGCTGGGCTTCAAGTTCGGCGTCATCTACCGGCAACGCAAACTGACTTGGGTTTAACTCGATGAACTCGACACTGAGTCGCTCAGGTTGAGCGAACAGCTCAGCATTAACCTCATAGTATTCACTCACTGCCAGATCAGTGACCTGGGATTCGCTTGATAGCGCAGATTCTGGGACAACCAAAAATCGAACGTCACGCCGCTCGACTACCACGTCAATTGCCGCTTTTGCCTCTGCCGGAGTAATAAAGTCCGCGTCCGCAATGACCGACTCCAATTTAACGAGTTGGTCAGTACTGCCCTGCTCTACTCGATACAAATCCGGTGTTAGCCCATTTGAGCGTAAAACATCACGGTAATAGTCGACAGAGAAGCTACCATCCACCTCGAAAGTGGGGTTGCTAGTAATACTGCGACGCACAGCTTCGGGAGATGCTGTAATGCCGAGTGAAAGCGCATAATCCTCGAGTAGTGCGCGATCCACCAAATTATTCAAAACGCCAGGCCGCAAAAGGTCATCATCGAGCATGCTTGGATCTAACTGATCTCCGTAGATCTCAGATAATTGTCGGCGTTGCTGCTCAATTGCAAATTGAAGCTCGTTAAAAGAGATTTCGCGATCGTTCACCTTCGCAGCGCCGGATTGCGCGCCACCAAACGTTAACGACTCAGCCCCCGTAAGAACAAAAGACAATACGATTAGCCCAATGACTACTAATACC
>JAACDF010000195.1 GCA_009937065.1 Gammaproteobacteria bacterium
TGACCGTAGTTTTGGTCGTGCCGGTGAGGGATAGTCGGCATCCAAGATGGACGTGCTGGTATCTATGAGCGACAGATTTGCCGCGGCGAGCACCAGCGCTACGGCCTCATCGTGTGCCGAGTCATACCCATGCCCAAAGAAAACATTTGCATTCAAAAGCTCAGTTTCTGTATCGATCAAAATCTCTCGAAATGTCGTCATCAGATCAGCCCCGAAAAGAGGTTCATGATATCACTCGCGCATTCCTGGGGAGGGCTTCGTAGAACGGCAATGGCAGAAGTTGGTGCCGCAAGGGATCTCTGCCCGATGATGCGCTGACCTGGAACAGCATTATTGTGTCACCCGAGCGCTGCCACGGTGGGCCGATTTCGCGAGGACACAAACGCGCGACAGTAATTCCTTTCGCTAGTTAACTTGCCTGCTCTAAGAGACCAGCACCGAGCTCTCCCATCTCAAAGAAAACCGTAAGTCTGTTAGCCAGTGACGCAACATCCCCCTCCATATGGAAGTGATGAGGACCTGGTACGGACAATTGATGAAAGTCGGGTGCAAAGTCGGCAATGCCGGCGATCCTATCCTGAGCTTCGTCACTATTGAAAAAGCCCGTATCCCCGGTGATTGTAGCAACCGGGAAATTCATTGCCCGATACAGCGAGTTTGACGTTTCCTCTGACATCTTGATGGTACTGCTGCCAAAGAGTTTAGGGTCACTCAACAGAAGCCATCCATCGTCGACTCGACGCAAAGCACGAGGCACCAGCATCTCGGCATTCTCTCGAGTAAATCCGTATCGGGAGCGCGAATCAATGAACTGCTCTACCGATTCAAAAATCCGCGGCGGTCGCGCCATATATTTTTTACGCTCTGTCAGCGACGTGCGGAAAAGCTCTGCCCCGTCATCGTTCTCGAACGAACGCGAAATCATGCCATCCAGCATGGTTAGGCTCATGCAGCGATCATCCAGAGCAACCGCCAACATCCCAGCAACCGCAGCGCCGCGACTGTGTCCCACTATATGAGCCCCGCTAGCACCTAGCTGATCAATGATTGAAACGAGCTGCGGTATGTCGTCCCAAACGTGATAATTCGCGTCAGCAGATCGGTGACTGCTAAGGCCATGACCTGACAGATCGATGGATACCACGTAATAGTTGGCAAGTAATGGTGCCAGAACCGCAAAGCTGAGTGCATTGTCCAACCATCCATGAATGGCGAAAACCAATGGGTTACTCGAGTCGCCCCAGGCGAGTCCGCGATAAGTAAGTCCATCGGCTTTAAAAACGACTTCCGTTGGCTGGATATTCACAACAGGGATCCCTCAGGTGCGTAATGCAGAAGTGCGCCACCACCTCGACACGCAGCGGTCAATTCGATGATGGCAAAACCACTGGGTGAAACGCTGGTATGCGCTGAGGTGTCGCACCATACATCAATTAATTGAGAAAGATAGGGCTGATGGCCGACCACCAATTGATTTTCCGTTTCTTCCGAGAGGTAGTGACCCGCTACATAGTCGGGCTGCCCGGGCGCAAGCAGTTCCAGGCCTTTAACCTCTGTCAGCCCCAAGTCACTCGCTATGAGACTCGCGGTCTGTTGCGTTCTGACATAAGGACTGTGAATGCATAATGTAGGCAAGCCCAGCCCACTCTGCTGACAAAGCGAGCGATAAAGGCCCACTGATGCTTGCACATGACACGCACCTTGGTCAGTCAGGCGCCTCTGGGCGGCTATAAGCGGCCTCACCATGGCGCCACAGTGTGACCAGCACGCTAGGCGCTCATTTCAACCATTAGCTTGTTCATTCGCGCTACATAACTAGCGGGGTCATCTAACTGGGACCCCTGCGCCAACGTCGCTTGGTCCAGTAATATCAGTGCGAGGTCGGTAAAGCGGTCCTCGTCCTGCTCACCATCCATTCGTTTCACCAGTCCGTGGGACGTGTTGACCTCTAGAATCGGATCACTGTCCGGCAACTCCTGACCCGCCGCCTCCAGTATTCGTCTCATTTGCGCTCCAAGCTCGTGCTCTCCAACGACAAGACAGGCGGGCGAATCGGTTAAACGTAGCGTGGGGCGCACTTCGCTGACACGACCATCGAGCGCAGTCTTCAGCCGATCAAATAATCCCTCATTGTCGGTCTTTGCCGCTTCTAACTCGGCTTTTTCTTCTTCGGTGCTTTCACCAAGGTCCAATTCACCTTTGGCAATATCCTTTAGCGCTTTGCCATCAAACTCACTGAGATGCCCCATTAACCAATCGTCAATGCGATCAGATAACAACAAGACCTCGATACCCTTCTTGCGGAATACCTCAATGTGAGGGCTGTTCTTCGCTGTAACGTGATTGTCGGCGACTACGTAGTAAATGGCATCTTGCCCGTCTTGCATCCGTTCAACGTATTGCTTCAAGGCGACGTTCTGCACAGACTCATCAGTGTGTGTTGAGGCAAATCGCATCAGTTCCGCAATCTTTTCACGGTTTGCAAAGTCTTCACCAGGGCCTTCTTTGAGTACGTTACCGAAGACATCCCAGAACGACTGATACTTTTCCTCGTCCGATTTCGCCAGCTTGCTCAACATGTCGAGAACACGCTTCGTTACCGCACTTCGCAACGAGTCTACCTGGGTACTTTGCTGCAGAATTTCTCGCGAAATATTGAGCGGTAAATCCTGCGAATCCAACACGCCCTTTACAAAACGCATATAGAGCGGGAGGAACTGCTCCGCGTCGTCCATGATGAAGGTCCGTTGGATGTAGAGCTTTAGACCGCGCGCGCCCTCTCGATTCCATAGATCAAACGGAGCCTGACTCGGTATGTACAACAGCGATGTGTAATCGAGCTTGCCTTCGACCCGGTTATGGCTCCAACTCAGCGGATCCTGATAGTCACTGGAAACGTGGCGGTAAAACTCTTTATATTCGTCTTCGCTAACCTCTGAGCGGCTGCGCGTCCACAACGCCTTAGCTTCATTGATTCGCTCCCATTGTGCCTCCGGCGGTTCACTCTCATCATCCTCGCCCTGAGGGGGTGCCTGCTCCAGCATCATCACAGGAACGGAAATATGGTCGGAGTATTTTTTAATTACGCTTCTGACTCGCCATGGAGATGCAAATTCTTCTGACTCGCTTCCCAGATGGAGCACCACCGTAGTACCGGGTATGTCGCGCTGAGCCTCATCGATATCGAACTCATCCTCACCTGTGGATTCCCAGCGCGTCGCCGCAGCTTCTCCAGCTTTCCTTGAGATGACCTCGACACGATCGGCAACAATGAAGGAGGAATAAAAACCCACGCCAAACTGACCAATCAGTTGGCTGTCTTTCTGCTGATCACCGCTGAGCTGCTCCATAAACGCAGCCGTTCCCGACTTCGCGATTGTCCCAAGGTTATCGATAATATCGTCCCGAGACATGCCAATACCGTTGTCGCTAATCGACAATGTTTTTGCCGTTTCGTCGACATCAACACGAATTTCATAGCCCTCACCACCGACATCGAGAGTGCTGTCCTCGATAGCAGCAAAACGCCTCTTATCGATGGCATCCGACGCGTTTGAAATAAGTTCCCGCAGGAAAATTTCTCGATTCGAATAAAGAGAGTGAATCATTAACTGAAGCAATCGCTTTGCTTCGGTTTGAAATCCCATAGTTTGCTTTGAAGACATCGTGTGCTCCTGTCATTTTTTCCTGTACACCAGATGGGGTGACAGCTCGGTGATTTCAAGCGTTAGGATCGAAAATAGGTTGCTTTAGACGTAAAAAAGCCCGCAGTCAGCGGGCTGATAAACCATTCAGCGATGAATATCACCAACCGGTGATCTCCGCCATAGCGCTGCCGATATCAGCGAGCGAGCGGACCGTGCGTACGCCAGCATCTTCCAGCGCTGCAAACTTTTCATCTGCCGTACCTTTACCGCCTGAGATGATCGCGCCCGCATGACCCATGCGTTTACCCTTCGGAGCCGTGACACCCGCGATATAAGAAACAACGGGCTTGGTCACATTCTCTTTGATGAACGCAGCAGCTTCCTCTTCTGCAGAACCGCCGATCTCACCAATCATGACAATCGATTCCGTTGCGTCATCTTCCTGAAACAAGGCCAAGATATCGATAAAGTTGGAGCCAGGAATGGGATCTCCCCCGATGCCAACACAGGTTGACTGTCCAAACCCCGCATCCGTCGTTTGCTTGACTGCCTCATACGTCAAAGTACCCGACCGAGAAACGATACCGACCCGGCCCGGCAGATGAATATGGCCCGGCATGATGCCTATCTTGCTCTCGCCTGGAGTGATGACGCCTGGACAGTTGGGCCCGATCAGTCGAACGCCTAGCTCATCGCAACGAACCTTCGCGTCCAACATATCGAGTGTTGGGATACCCTCAGTGATACAAACAATCAGCTCTACGCCCGCATTAGCAGCCTCGAGAATTGAGTCCTTACAGAACGGCGCGGGTACGTAAATCACAGATGCGTTTGCACCGGTATGGGTTACCGCATCATTCACCGTATCAAATACAGGTAAACCAAGATGCTCAAGCCCACCTTTGCCAGGCGTAACGCCACCCACCATCTGGGTGCCGTAGGCTATCGCTTGCTCAGAGTGGAAGGTACCTTGTGAGCCTGTAAACCCCTGACAAATTACTCGAGTATTCTTATCAATCAATATGCTCATGCAGCACCTCCAGCAGCAGCGACCACTTGCTGAGCCGCATCGGTGAGGCTCGTGGCTGCAATAATGTTAAGACCACTCTTGGCGAGCACCTCTCGTCCCAGTTCAGCGTTATTACCCTCGAGTCGCACAACGACGGGCACTTCAACACCGACCTCATTCACGGCGCCAATAACGCCCTCAGCAATAAGGTCACAGCGAACAATACCGCCAAAGATATTGATCAACACCGCTTGCACGTTTTCATCGCTTAGTATGATCTTGAACGCTTCAGTGACGCGTTCTTTGGTGGCGCCACCACCTACATCGAGGAAGTTCGCTGGCTGACCACCGTGTAACTTCACGATATCCATCGTGCCCATTGCCAGGCCGGCA
>JAACDF010000196.1 GCA_009937065.1 Gammaproteobacteria bacterium
ATGCCGTTTCGGGTGCTTTGGGTGCTTGCGATCCCCGTCGGTGCCGGCGCTGATCTGAGCTTAATTTGGTTAGTGGCTGATACGCTCAACGCCTTCATGGCTATTCCAAACCTCATCGGACTTCTGTTGCTTTCGCCCGTGGTATTTGCTCTGACGCGAGAATATTTCGCGCGCAAACCCTCGGGTAAAGAAGTCGCTAGCGAATGATCTCTGTCGAGAGGGAACACTGAGCCGATGTCCACTTTGGCACCAGAAAAGTTAGTCATAGCGATTTCATCGCGGGCGCTCTTCAATCTGGATGCTGAGCACTTAGTTTATGAAGAGCAAGGTCTTGAGGCGTATTCCGCTTATCAAATAGACCACGAGGACACGCCGCTTGAGCGTGGACAGGCCTTTGCACTTGCAAAGAAGCTTCTGGCATTAAACGACGTTTTGGCCGAGCCGCTTGGCGTTGAAATTGTGTTGCTATCGCGTAATTCAGCCGATACGGGCTTGCGAATTTTCAACTCCATCGAACATTACGGTTTACCCATTACACGTGCTGCGTTCTGTGGTGGTGAATCCCCTTGGCGATATATTCAGGCATTCGGATGTCATTTGTTTCTGTCCTCTGAGTCCGCTGACGTGCGAAAGGCGCTAGAGCATAACGTTGCCGCCGCCACCTTGGTTTCAAAGCCGGTAGATGATTCAAGCAGCTCGACCATCCGGTTTGCCTTCGATGGTGATGCTGTTCTTTTCTCCGATGAGGCAGAAAAAGTCTACAAGTCTGAGGGACTTGAGGCGTTTACGGCCAGCGAGAAAGCACACCGCAATGAACCATTGATGGGCGGGCCCTTCAAAAGTTTCCTAAGTGCTCTGCACGTTTTACAACAATCACTTCCGGAAGAGGGGCAGTTAATCAGGACAGCACTCGTTACAGCGCGCTCCGCGCCAGCACATGAGCGAGTGATACGCACCTTGCGCGCTTGGGATATCCGGCTCGATGAATCCATTTTCCTTGGAGGACTGCCGAAAGTTGAATTTCTCAAGGCGTACGACGCCGATGTATTTTTTGATGATCAGCAAACACACTGTGAATTGGCGGCCGATCACATCGCGACTGGCCATGTACCACACGGTGTCGCGAACGAGTCGTAGTCGAGCCTGTACTCCCTCTTAGAACCAAAGTATCTTAACTACGTATTCTTATACCTTAAGGTGCTTAATGAAACTGCAGCAACTCAAGTACATATGGGAAGTGGCTCACCACGATCTCAATGTCTCTGCAACAGCACAAAGCCTCTACACATCACAACCGGGCATTAGCAAGCAAATCCGCTTATTGGAAGGTGAGTTAGGTGTTGAGATTTTTGCTCGAAGTGGCAAGCACTTAACTCATATCACGCCTGCCGGCGAGGCGATTATTGACATGGCGGGCGAAATCCTTCGAAAGACTGAATCGATTAAGCGAATTGCGCTGGACTACTCCGATAACGTCGCCGGAAGTATGTCAGTAGCAACAACGCACGGGCAGGCGCGTTATGTCCTACCCGAGCCAATTTCACAATTTGTCGCGGAACATCCGGACGTATCGCTCGAATTAAGGCAGGGTAGCCCCCATCAAATAGCGGAAATGGCCGCGAAGGGAGCGGTTGATTTTGCGATTGCCACGGAAGCCCTTCAGCAATTCACATCACTGGTCACCTTGCCTTTTTTTCGCTGGACGCATTGCGTTGTCGTGCCTCAAGGACACCCGCTAACCGCAATAAATGGCCCGACGCTTGAGCAAGTCGCTCAATACCCCATAGTGACGTATACCGAGGGCTTCACCGGTCGTTACAAAATTGACGAGGGGTTTGAAGCGCGACGCCTGATACCGAATTATGTCGTAACCGCCGCCGATGCTGATGTTATTAAAACCTACGTGAGACGTGGCTTAGGAGTCGGCATCATTTCGACGATGGCCTTTGAGCACCAATCGGATAGCGATCTGGTGCGAATAGGCTCGCCAAACTACTTCAGTCCGCTGCTATCGTGCATCGCATTTAGGAGAGGCACCTTTTTGAGAGGGTTCATGTTTGATTTCATCGAGCAGCTCGCTCCGCATCTCGACCCAGAGTTCGTTCGCCATGCAATGTCTATTGCCGATCCGGAGGAGCGCAACGAGTTTTGTTCGAGACTCGAAGTTCCGCGCATTTAGCGAGTGAAGGCATCAAAAATACGGCTAATGGACGAGGTTTTTTACCTAAATAATATGCGATTATGCGCTCGGTCATCGGATACGGCTCGTGTGCGTATGAATCCTAGTCTTGGGGAATTCGTACAAGGAGCCGCAGCGGACGTAATGCCTGCGCTACAGGAAAAATAATGGACTTAACACCAGATAACGATATGACGCCCACACTCACTAATCCCTTTGATGTAAGGGACCACGACGCGACGACGGCTACCACCGATTATCAAGCGGCGGTTTCTCGGGGGGCAGAGTTACAGGCGCTTCCTCGCGCAACAGCAACTGACAGAAATATTCAGCGCCAGCACAGCAAGAACCGAATGACTGTATGGGAACGCATCGAGTTCTTAGTGGATGAGGCGCCCACCATCCTTTACCAGAACTGGGGTCCCAACCTCGATGGTGCCTCGTTGGTGACGGCAATAGGGTCGATAGATGGCCGTGATGTTGCTATATACGGACACGATTTCACCGTTCGAGCTGGTTCTATGGACGCGACAAACGGTGAAAAATTGGCGCGTTTATTCGAACTTGCGGGCGAACGCAAAATCCCGCTAATTGGGCTAAACGACTCCGCTGGTGCCTATATTCCTGCTGGAGTGGGGGGCCTGGACGGATACGCGGAAGCCTTCACGGGTCTGCGAAAAATTTCGGGCGTTGTTCCCAGCATCATGTGCATGTTTGGCTTCAATGCGGGCGGTGGAAGCTATCTGCCGCGTCAGGGAAGCTTCCTTATCCAGCCGAAAGATACTTTTTTCGGTTTGACTGGGCCCGGTGTGGTTAAGTCTGTGCTGGGTGAGGATATTACGCCCGATGAACTCGGCGGTCCGGGGGTCCATAGTCAAACAGGTGTCACCGACTTTGTGGTTGAAGATGCATTTGCACCACTTCGTAAGGACCCCGAAATACTCCGCTATCTACCCCACAGCAATGCCAATGCTCCCGAGGAGCAGGTCTGCTCGGACCCGATCGACCGAAGCACCAGCGACATAGATACGCTGTTAAAAACCGCATTTGAGTCACCAACTGGATTCAATACGCCTGTCGATAGCTCAATTATTATTCAGCAACTCTGCGATCACGGAGATTTCCTCGAGATACAGGAGGAACGAGCCAAGAATACGATAACTTGCCTGGGACGTATGGGAGGTCACGTCGTTGGTTTTGTGGCCAGCAACTCTGCCGTGTCATCGGGTCAGATTGATATTGATGCCGCACTTAAAAATGCGCGATTCATTCGGTTTTGCAATCTCTACAATATTCCAGTGATGTTTTTAGAAGACACCACCGGCTTTCTGCCAGGTCGAGAGCAGGAGCACAGGGGTATCGTACAGGCCGGTCGGGCAATGCTAGACGCGATTGTAGATCTCAGAACTCCGCGCTTTTTGATTTTGATTCGGAACGCTTTCGGGGGTGCCTATGCGTCCTACAACAACTATCCAACGGGCGCGGACTTGGTTGTCGCTCTTCCCACCACACGTGTTGCTGTCATGGGACCTGCGGGTGTTGAGTATGTTTACAAAGATGAGCTGAAAGCTATCCGCAGCGCCATACCCAAGCGCATCGCTGAGGCAAAGGCGGTCATGGTTAAAAACGGAATGTCAGAGACTGATGCTGATCAGCAGGCGTCAGCTGCAGTTGCCGATTGGGCAAAGGTCGCCGAGGCTGACCTGGCAAAGCGATACGAGCGCGAGATTATGAATCCCGAGGAGGCACTGAGCCTAGGTTCGGTTTCTCAAATCGTCATGCCGTCCGATTTAAGGGCCGTGATCGCTAAGCATTTAATGTTTTGTCTGCGTCATTATACCCCTGAGCCTATGGGTGGCGTGCAGCGAGAATTTCATTAGAAATCAGCGAGTTATATTGGAGTTTTACCGTGTCAAACGAACACTACTTACATAATGCGCTGATTCATCAAGACCGGCGTCTTGGCGACAGCGATGATGCATGGGTCCGGCAATTCGGTTGTACCCATATTAAACCTCTCATTATTTGCCGCGGGCCCATCAGAAAGGAAGCCATGGATGTCTTCGCCGAGATGGGAATCAACGACTACGGCATCCTGTTGTCTGAGAAAGACTCCATCGTATACCCCCGCGCGATAGCGCCAGAGCTTCGAGTTATCGGGGATCCCAACCGAGTTCACCGTGTGAGTGATTATTCAGGTGTGGACAAGGCAGACCGCGAAGCGCGCATCAATGAAATCATTCAAATCGCTAACGATCATGGATATAACGCCATTTTCGCCGGTTACGGCTTCATGGCAGAAGATGAAACCATGGTCGCCTCGATGGAAGCTGCTGGTCTTAACTTTATTGGGCCATGCTCTCGAACGGTTCGCCAGGCGGGCTTAAAAGATGAGGCTAAGCGGACAGCCCTAAAGTCTGGTGTGTCTGTCACACCTGGCGTAGATAACGCTACTACGTTGACTTTGCTGAAGAAGCACCCAACCAGTCAGGCGTTGAGCGACCTATGTCGCGAATATGGCCTCGAAGACGTAAATCTCAGCGAGGGTGAGCCTGAGGATGTGGCCGATCGTGTTCTAAGCGCTTCCTATAAAGCGGGCATTGATCTCTACACC
>JAACDF010000197.1 GCA_009937065.1 Gammaproteobacteria bacterium
ACCATGGCGGACACACGCGCTTCATCGCTGACATCAGCAGTAAAAACAGTCGCCTCACCGCCCGCGCTTCGAATAGTTTCGGCGGTTTCCAATGCGGTCGACTCATTGAGATCGACGACTAGAACTCGCGCGCCTTCAGACGCCAGTTTGATCGCGATAGCTCGCCCTATTCCAACCCCTGCACCGGTCACCAGTGCCGCTTTTCCTTCAAGCTCAGCCACAACTCTTTTCACCCCAATCGTATTAATGGTCAATTTAGACTAAGTATCATCAAGCGCCCGTATTCCACGCTCGCACGCTTCGTTCTATCTTGTGCATGGTATCGCCCACAAACTCAAATGGACTACCCCATCCGTTTTCTAACGATCTATCCGCTGAGGAATATGCTGTGATTACCGATTACTTCCGTCTTCAGGGTAAAAAAGCGCTGATTACTGGCGCAGGCAAAGGTATTGGAGCACGCATTGCCACGGCATTCGCCGAAATGGGTGCAGATGTGGCGTTGATTGCCCGAACCGAGTCTGACTTAGATTCCGTTGCGAGCGAAGTGACTAACCTGGGCCGAGAGGCCCTAACCTTTGCCTGCGATGTAACAGACGAGTCAGCACTGGCAGAGGTCGTGGAAAGCCTGACCAACCACTGGGGCAGTCTGGACATTCTGGTTAATAACGCAGGTGCACCCGGACAAGGCTATGGTTCGCTGAAAAAAGTCACTAAGGCTCGCTTTGTAAACACCTTGGACATCAATCTCACCTCTGCCTACACACTGACCCATCTGGCATTACCGCTCTTGCAGGCAGCACCCTCGGCCAGCATCGTCAATGTATCGTCGGCGCTCGGGTGGATGGTCGATAAAAACTTCGCCGCTTACGGAGCTGCAAAAGCAGGCATGGATCAGATGACTCGTATCCTTGCCTATGAGTTAGCGCCCAATATTCGCGTCAACGGCATTGCGCCGGGAGCCATTGAAACCCCAAGCACCGCCTTCATCACGCAGAACGAGGATGTATACAACGCCACGGTTCGCTGGATCCCCCAAGGACGACTGGGACAACCCGACGATATTGCACTGGCCGCGTTGTACCTCGCATCGTCAGCGGCCGGTTTTGTGAGTGGTAAGATCATCGAGGTAGACGGTGGAATGGCAGCCCTACCCGGGACCGCCATCGAGGCAAAGATTCCTCGCTGAGGAAAAAAAACCTCCAACGACGTTTAGCCAAAGAAGAAAAACAGGAATTACTGATGGGAAAATATGTGCTTACCGGGGGTGCCACAGGTATCGGTGCAGCGATCAAGCAACAGCTGTTGGACCAGGGCAATGACATTGTTGTCATTGACCTAAAAGACGGTGACTACCTTGCGGATTTGGGCGATCCAGCAGCCCGTAAAACGGTAATTGAGTTGGTCAAAGCGGATCATCCAAGCATTGATGGACTGATTACCTGTGCCGGTGTGGCATCGCAGTTCCCCAATCCAGCCAAAATTCTTCAGATTAACTACTTTGGCACCGTAGAGATCATCGAGGGCTTGTCGGACAACATTGTGAGCGGTGGGCGAGTCGTAGCCATCAGCTCTAACTCCGCGCCGATGAGCACTCGACCGGATTTGATCGACGCCATGCTCGGCGGTGATGAAAATGCGGTTGTCAGTATGGCCAGTGACCTACATGGCCATGAATGTTACGCCAGCAGTAAGGGAGCTGTGGCGCGTTACATGCGGCGTAAAGCCCCCGAATTTGCGAGACAAGGTGTCACCTTCAACGCGGTAGCACCCGGCTATATTCAAACGCCGATGACAAAAGCCGTTGAGGAAAGCGAAGAATACGGAGAACTCATCAAAGCCTTTATGGACTCGATTCCCATTGGGAGACCGGGCCAAGCCGATGACGTGGCGAATGTTGTGCTATTCCTGCTGTCACCGCAGGGAAGTTATGTAGCGGGCACAACCATATTTATAGACGGCGCCCATGACGCGATGATGCGGCCGGATACCAACCTGTAGTGCCAAAACCAGTTTTCAAAAAGGTGTGGCTCTCAGCAAAATAAGAAAAAAGAGGATTCTCCATGAAGGTCAGTCAGCAAGTATCACGCGCATCGCTACCCGGCATGATTCGGTGCAGCCTCATTGCGCTCTGCTTGTCAGCGCCCTGGGCCGCGGCTGGCGAGAAGGCCATGCCCTGTGCGGTCTCGTCTGATACCAAACTTCCCTTCTTTGGCGACTTGCATATCCACACACGCTATTCCTTCGACTCCTACCTCTCTAACCAGAAAAATGATCCCGACGGCGCCTACGAATACGCCAAAGGACAAATCATTACCTTGCCTGACGCCTACGGTGATCAAACGCTGAGCGCACAGATTGATCGGCCCATCGATTTTGCTGCGGTGACCGATCACGGTCAGTTTCTGGGTGAGGTTGCACTCTGTGACAGCGATTGGACTGAGCCCGGGTGGTGGGCGCCGGTCTGCATCATGTCTCGCACGCAGAACCTTTGGGTCCAGCTTTATGCTGCTAGCCTCTGGACCGTATCAGGCGGCATGGAAGGTAAAGCACCTGAGCGAGGCCTGGTCTGCTCTCTCGGCGATTGCGAGGCGAACGCCCTTTCCACCTGGGATGACATTCAGGCAGCAGCAGAGCGGCATTACGATCGCTCTGAAGACTGCAGTTTCACCACCTTTGTCGGCTATGAGTACACGCAGGGGCAGGAGATGGCGAATTTGCATAGGAACGTCATCTTTAAAGGCGAACAAGTGACGCGCCTACCCATTTCGGTCTTCGAGACCGATAGCTCGGTCCCCGAGTTATGGCGCCAACTCCGATCGCAATGCCTCGAGGCCGATGGTGATTGTGATGTCATGGCTATCCCCCACAACCCCAATCTAGGCGGCGGACTGATGTTCCCAGACCCCGCAACCGAGCAGGAGGCCATTGACCGTCTCGAGATTGAGCCACTGGTGGAATTGGTACAACACAAGGGCGCCTCGGAGTGCCGCTTCGATCGCATGGCGGGCATCGGCATCGATACCGAGGATGAGTTGTGTGACTTCGAGCAAATACCGTCCGATAACCTCGCCATGCTGGGCAGTGTGAACGGCAAGATGTGGTCGGATCGAGGCCTTCCGGTCGACGTTGCGAGTTTCCATCGCCGAAACATGATGCGCAATGTGCTCAAAGACGGATTGGCGCTTGAGCAGGACAGCGGACTGAACCCCTTCCGGCAGGGCTTTATCGGAAGTACGGATACCCATACCGCAACTTCCGGTGGTGCGATGGAGAAAAACTACGTTGGTCACCTCGGCTCTCGCGACGCGACCTTCAGAAACCTGCAAGACCACTTCGTATCGAATCCCGGCGGTTTAGCCGTGGTGTGGGCCGAGGAGAATCGCCGAGACGCTATCTTTGAGGCCATGCGCCGTCGTGAGGCCTATGCAACGTCGGGCACACGACCGATCGTCCGGTTCTTTGCCGGGGACTATGACGAAAATCTCTGTGAAAGCACTGATGCGTTAGAACAAGCATACGCGGCGGGCGTTCCTATGGGTGGCGTTCTCGAGCGCAGCGATAAGGACGCTCCCCCTCGGTTCTTCATCAGCGCCCAGCGTGATCAGGGCACTGAGATGTATCCCGCTAATCCTCTCGAGCGAATTCAGATCATCAAAGGCTGGGTCGACGATGCGGGAGAAACACACGAACGGGTTGTCGACGTCCTCGGCGAGGAAACAGTGGGGCTGGGTGTCGACATGAACAGCTGTGCGGCGACCGCACCAGGCCACGCGAGCTTGTGCACGGTTTGGGAGGACCCCAGCTACGTCAAAGGCGAGTCCGCGTTTTACTACGCTCGGGTTCTAGAAACACCCAGCTGCCGCTGGAGCACCCTGCAGTGTCAGGCTGCCGGCGTGAATCCATTGTCGGATAGCTGCAGTGTTCAGGCAGAAAAAGCCAATTTTCTTGCCAATGATAATGGCGACTCAGGTGATATTTACGGCGTCTGCTGCACCAACCCGGAGACGGATCCGTTCTACTCGCCCACCATTCGCGAGCGAGCCTGGACGTCCCCTATTTGGCTTTCGACGACTCGCTAGCGAGATGCAGAAAAACGGGGACTTCTCCACCGCCATCGACCTCAAGGTTAGCACCGGAGATATAGGCCGCCCGATCTGAACACATCAGTAGCACTGCATTAGCGACGTCCTCTGGAGACGCCATGCGCTTCAGGGGCAACATGTCGGCCACGCGCTTAAAACCAGCCTCGCCACCGTAGTGCTCGATGCCGGCCTCGTTGTGGACAAGCCCCACGATCAAGGCATTCACGCGTATCTTGGGGCCCCACTCCATGGCCAGAGATTTTGTGACGTTCAGTAAACCTGCCTTGGCCGCGCCGTAAGCGGCGGTGCCCGGTGAGGGACGCGCTCCGCTGACGCTGGCAATGTTAACGATCGAACCTACACCGTGGCCCTGCACCAACAGCCTGTGGGCTTGCTGAGAGAGCACAATGGGTGCCAACAAATTAAGCGCTACGATCTTCTGGGTGAGCTCGGGACTAGCATCGGCGGCGGCGACCGGCGGCCCGCCACCCGCATTGTTAATCAGGATATCCAGGCGGCCATACCGTTCTTCAATGGTGTCGATAACGGCCTGCGATGTGGCCGCGTCGCGAATGTCTGCACTAAGGAAAGTGGCGACTTTCTCATTGTAGGCAATGGGCATAGCGGGCTCACGACGGCCCAGAGCAATCACCTCTGCGCCCTGGCTAAGCAGTGCCTCACAGATAGCACGACCAATATGGCCGGCTCCACCGGTCACCAGACAGACCTTTCCTTCCAACTCAGACATTCTTGTATCCATTAAGGAATATTCCGCTCACATACAGTACGGACCTTACACTCGCACTCCCTAGCACCGACTTCATCGTCTGAAACAATGATGCCTCGAACACAGAATATGGCACAGTACGGGTTCACCGTCGCCTTGGCTAAGTCTTTGCCTGATGCAGGGCGGGATCATATTCCGGGCGAGTTGGCCCTCATTGCGCATCGACAGGAGATTGACATGTCCAAAACCATTATCGAATCACCCTCTGACCTCTATGACCTTATAGGTACAACCTTGGGCCCAAGCCCTAGCATGGAGATCACACAAGAGCGTATCAACCAGTTCGCTGACGCAACTGGCGATCATCAGTGGATTCATATTGATGCGGAACGCGCAGCCAAAGGTCCATTCGGTACCACGATTGCACACGGTTACCTCACTATGTCACTTGCAGCCAAGTTTATGCCGGAAATTATCGAAGTCCGCGGCATCGCGATGGGGGTTAACTACGGCACGGAGAAAACACGCTTCCCCTCCCCTGTGACCGTGGGTTCCAAGTTATCTGCAACCGGGACCGTGGTGTCGGTAGAAGAAGCGAGTGGCGGTATAAAAATGGTATTGCGCATTGTCATGCAGGCGGAAGGCGCCGAAAAGCCCGCCTGCATTGTCGACGCTATTAGCGTTTACTTCCCTGCCTAAGATCGGGAAATACTGCTGAAATAACGGCTTCGGGTACCTTCACCCGCACACAAAAAACCCCGCTCGAAGCGGGGTTTTTTTATGGACATCTGACGATCAGACCTTGAATACGCGCTTTGCGTTCTCCCGCAAAAACTTCGGCCAAACCTCGTCCTTAAACGGGACATTGGGCATGTCACCAAAAATACGCTCCAACGAGAGCCCCATGGGGAAATAACCCGCATACATAATCTTGTCAGCGCCGCGCGTGTTAGCGAAGTTAATGATGTCTTTCGGGTAGTGCTTAGGCGCAAAAGCGCTGGTCATGTAGTAGAGGTTTTCGTACTTCAACATCAGCTTCCAGGCCAGATCGGTCCATGGCTCAGCGCCGTGTTTCATCACAACCTTCAACTCGGGGAAGAACCAGCAAATTTCGTCAAGATGCTCGACTTTCTGAGGCTCCATGGGAATTCGGGGGCCGGGTACGCCGACGCAGGGACAAAACGGAATGTCCAAATCGATGCAGGTAACGAAGATGGGATACCACTTCTTATCAGACAGCGACACCTGAGGGCACAGGCCCGAAGGAAAGGCATTGACCGACTTGATGTCATATTCTTCTTTTAGTCGGCGAATTTTTCGGACCTCATCCATGCCGTTATTGGGATTGCAGTCATAGGACGCAAAGAAACGGTCCGGATGCTTTTTTACGGCCTCACACTGCGTCTCATACTGCCCCTCATCGACCCCCAGCATGGCCTTTTCGATATTGAATTCATCCATCTTCTCGAG
>JAACDF010000198.1 GCA_009937065.1 Gammaproteobacteria bacterium
CGTCTTTTCAAAGTTACCAATCAGGCAGATACCAATGGCTGTTTGGTTGATTAGGTGGTTCTTGACGTGCCCACCAAGTTGCTGCTTCTGCCAGCGTGGTCCGATTTCAATTTCGCCGTCCCCGGAGTCTATGCCGTTGCCGATTAAAAAGTGATAAGCGAGACCATTTTGCATACGGCGACGGCGGTGATCTGCATCGTATTTTTTAAGATTCCCATATTTGATAGCGCTGTGGTGGACTACGATGCGTTGCCATTTGTCGCGTTGCACCTTGATACGTGAGGTCGCGGAGCGAACCTGCACAAGGAAGTCGTCTACTGGGGCAGCTTGCCCGACCGCACTTCCCGGGATCCGTAAATTTTGACCAACTAGGATGAGGTCGCGGTTTAGATTGTTCGCAGCTTTGAGTTCGCGAATACTGATGGCATGGCGTTGCGCGATCTTGCCTAGGGTGTCACCCTTGACTACAATATAGGTGCTCATTGCGATGGGGTTGGACCCTGCTATGTTAGTATTGCCGCCTGTTGGGATCGTGAGCTTTTGACCGACCTGAATAAGGTCACTGCTTAGATTGTTTGCGCGTTTGAGTTCTCTGATGGAGGTATTCAGACCGATTGCAATTTTCCCTAATGTATCGCCTTTTCTGACCTCATAGGTAGCTGTTTTTGCCCAGAGTGATGGGGGGAGCAGCATGCCCCCTGTGGTAGCGAGGAGCGCGGATCGAGTAAACTGCCGGCGAGTGGTATGCATGCGATTGATCTGGGGCTTCCTTAGTAGGTTTAATCGTTAGTGACTTTTTGGCAGTCTTGGCGCTGATGCGATTTAGTTTCGAAGAGGAATCGATTAACGCATTCCGAAATATGAGGTCAACACGCTTCTTAGGGAAGAATACCGCGATCGTTCTTTCATTTAACGGGTGCTGATATTTGAGATGCTTATCTGTACTAATCATGTAGTGGTATTTCAAACTCTCGAAGCTCGCCAAATCGAAATTATACCTTTTCAGTGCGTGCATACCATGAATTCACTCCGTCATTTCTCCTTGGGCGAGCCCTGCCCCGCAAGTCCACATGCTGTGGTCAGCAGTCTACCAACGATGGCGGATGTGCATGCTTATGAGCAGCATGAACCACGCGTAGTTAAAGCGCTGGAGTCGGGCTATCCTCGGTTTGTGGAGCATACTTTCATCAAGGAGCTAATCTATTTTTACCTAAATCGTGCGGGTCTTGAGGGTTGCGGTGCGGTTTTGATTCCAGGACGCCGAGCGACGCAGGACCTAGGCAATTATATCGGACAGGGAGTGTCGACGCTGAAGGTTGAGGATGCCTTATTTTTGGTTTATTTCGATAAAAGCGATGAAAAGCTAAGTCACCTCGTGCGAAAATTTGTGCAGCATACGGGCTGTGGCATTTCCTCGCGTCAAGCTGAAGATATTACGCTGGGGCACGGTCTGCGCGATGCGATTTTTGAGGAAGCCTCCATCCCTTTGGGCGCGCAAAATAAAGTGGAATCGGATTTGGCTGCGCTTATAGGTTGCGAAACTAAAGACGTTCTGGTTTGCGCCTGCGGGATGAATGCTTTTTACGCGGGCTTCCGGGCCGTCCAAGAAGCACAGTTAGCCAAAGGGCGCACCAAGTGGCTTCAGCTGGGCTGGCTCTATCTGGACTCAGGCTGTGTGCTGAAAGAATTTTTGTCTGAATCAGAGGTGCTTGAGTGTTGCTACAATGCGACGGATACTGAGTCGTTGATTGAGAAGATTGAGTCCCTCGGAGATGCGCTGGCTTGTGTCGTCGTTGAATGTCCGACCAATCCCTTAGTGCAAGTCTCTGAGCTTGGACGAATTGCAGAAGCGGTGCGCCGTTGTGGCGGGGTGTTGATGGTCGATCCGACGATTGGTTCAATTTATAATGTCGATGTGCTAACGCACGCGGATATCTTGGTGACGAGCTTAACCAAATATGCGGCATGCGAAGCTGATGTGATGATTGGTGCACTTGCGGTTAGCCCTAGTTCACCGCACTATGGAGACTTGGTGCTACGCGCTTCTAGCTATTATCAACCAGCCTATAGCAGGGATCTGGCTCGCTTGGCCTATGAAATGAATAAGGCGCCAGAGGCGGTCGCGAGGATGTGCGCTAATGCCAGACTACTTGCAGATTTTTTAAGCGGGCATGCGTCCGTTAAGAAGGTTCACTATGCGGCCTATGCAGATCACTTTGCAGTGGTGGCTCGTGGCGCTGATACGGGAGGGGCGACGGTCACGATCGAGTTGTATGAAAAGCTCCAACCGTTTTTTGATGCATTGAATGTGATGAAGGGTCCCAGTTTTGGGACCGAA
>JAACDF010000199.1 GCA_009937065.1 Gammaproteobacteria bacterium
ATGTATCGAATGCATCTCGCACGTCGTTAATGTCGTTGGAAACGCTAGATTGGGACAACGAGTTACTGCATATTTTTGGCGTGCCACATGACATTCTTCCCGAAATTTGCCCCTCCAGTGGACGATTTACATCAACTGAAGGTGTTCCGGGGCTGCCCGACGGATTACCTATATCAGGCGTGGCCGGAGACCAGCAGTCTGCACTGTTTGGCCAGGCCTGTTTCGAACCTGGTAACGCCAAATGTACTTTTGGTACAGGGTCTTTCATTCTTATGAATGCCGGTAGTACCCCCATAGTCTCAAATAGCGGGCTTTTGAGTACGGTGGCTTGGCAACTCGAAGGGCAGGATGCGGTGTATGCGCTAGAGGGCGGCGCGTTTGTCTGTGGCGCCGCTGTGCAGTGGTTGAGAGATCAATTGGGCATTATCGATCGAGCAGCAGATATTGAGGCTCTGGCTGAGAGCGTGGAGAGTGCGGGAGGCGTCGAGTTTGTGCCGGCACTTGCTGGCTTGGGTGCGCCTTATTGGGCGCCAGAGGCTCGTGGTACCTTGACTGGCCTGACCCGCGGCTCAGGGAGGGGAGAGATCGCTCGCGCAACCCTCGACGCCATGGCGCTTCAAAACGTCGATATCCTTTCCGCTATGGAAGCTGATATCGGTAAGACGATGAATGCCTTGAAGGTAGACGGTGGTGCATCGGCAAATAACTTGTTAGTGCAGCTTCAGTCCGATTATCTCAATCGACCGATCACTCGGCCTGAAGTCATTGAAACGACCGTAGCAGGAGCGTGCTTTTTGGCGGGGCTAGGTGAGGGTGTCTGGTCAAGCGTCGATGAGATTGGGCGTATCTGGCGCTCAGATCAGGAGTTCACTGCCAGATTGACTGATGCTGAACGAGCAGAGCGCTTGGCATCGTGGCACTTGGCCGTAGACCGCGCTCTCCATTCTCCGTTGTAGTTCATGCCAGAAAATATGCCAGGAAAAGAGTCCCTTTCCTGCCTTCGAGGGCGTCATAAGTGGCTGCAGGTCAAACCCGATCGCCTCGCTTTGCTAAGAGGCGAGGTTATCACGCACCAGCGTTGTGAGCGCTGTGGCAGGGAGCGGACCAAGGCTCGGTAGACCCATCACGAGGTGACGCTAAGCTTCAGTCCAAAGGTGTGGAACCACAACCTGTCCAGTGACGACAGCGATCCATAGTTATGACTGAGCTCTACGGACAAAACCAACCCCAGCGTGTACTATTTTTGCTACTCAGAAGTGCATGAAAATAACAGCCAAGACACAGACTGACATCCTAGGGGGATTGCCATGACATCCATGTTGTATCCGACAACAAATCCATCGGCAGCGGAGCAAATGGTCGTTGCTAGGGGCGAGGGGCCGTACATCTATGACCGCTCAGGTAAGCGCTACCTTGAGGGTATGGCCGGTCTCTGGTGTACCTCACTGGGTTACGGCAACGAAGAGATTATCGAAACGGCCACGCAACAGATGCGTGAGCTCAGCTTTAGTCATATGTTCGGGGGTAAGACCCATGACAGCGCCATGATGTTGGCCGACAAGCTCGCTGCCATGGTGCCTATGAAGAATGCCCGGGTTTTTCTGGGTAACAGTGGCTCAGACGCTAACGATACGCTGGTTAAGATGATTCGTTATCACGCCACAGCAACGGGTCAGCCACAGCGAACGAAGATTATTGCGCGAGACAAGGGATATCATGGTGTCACGGTCGCTTCCGCCTCACTGACCGGAATACCCACAAACCACAATCACTTTCAGCTGCCGTTCGATGCCTTGGGCGTCATTAGAACTGGATCGCCGCACTTTTACCGTGCCGCGAATCCTGGTGAAAGTGAGTCCGAATTCGTAGCGCGACGAGCGCGGGAGCTAGACGAGCAAATTATTGCCGCGGGGCCGGAAACAGTTGCTGCCATGATTGCGGAGCCCGTGTCAGGTGCGGGCGGTGTATTGATACCTCCCGCTGGGTATTACGAATCTATCCAAGCCGTTTTGGATAAATATGGCATTGCCCTTTGGGACGATGAGGTCATCTGTGGTTTCGGTCGCCTCGGTACTGATTTCGGCGCGAACGCCATGGGAATGCAACCTGAAATGATGGTCTTTGCCAAGGCGCTGAGTTCTGCCTACGTTCCCGTGAGTGCGGCAGTGGTCAGCAGTGATTTTGTGGAGGCGGTAGAGAGCGCCGCATCCGACATGGGTGTTTTTGGTCACGGGTATACCTACAGCGGCCATCCCCTTGGTTGTGCAGTCGCGCACAAGGTCTTGGAGATATATGAGCGAGACAAGGTGTTCGAGCACGCGGCGCAAATAGGCGATTATCTGCAGGAGCGGCTTAGCTCCTTCGCGGACCATCCGCTAGTGGGCGAGGTATCGGGCAAGGGAATGATCGGTGCTCTGGAACTTGTTTCAAGCAAGGCCTCGGGTAAGCCTTTTGAGGGCATGGCTGTGGGGCAGTACTGTGCAAAAGCTGCGGAATCTGCGGGGCTCATTGTTCGGCCTCTTGGTGGGAATCGCGTTGCGCTGTGCCCACCACTGATCTTACAGCGCGAGCACGTTGACGAGCTAATTGATAAACTGACCATTGCCGTCAATGCGACGCTTGAATTTGCCAAGCAAGAGCATCTACTGACCTAAGTGAGAAAGCCTACCCAGTGAAAGTACTTCATGTCGAAGCGGGACGCTATTTGTACGGCGGCGCTCAGCAAGTTGTCTGGCTTAATGAAGGACTGACCCGTAGGGGTGTGGAAAACGTTCTCGTCTGTCCTTTGGGTTCTGATATCGCCAATGCCGTGGGCGAAAATGCGCGTGTGCATGCAATCAAGATGTCCGGCGATCTCGATTTAGGTCTGTTGCCAAGGCTTATGCGCATCATACGAGATGAGAGCCCCGATCTTGTGCACATTCATAGCCGTCGTGGTGCTGATGTTTATGGTGGGCTTGCTGCTCGCTTAACAGGAATCCCTGCCATTCTCTCTCGGCGTGTTGATAATCAAGAGTCACGATTGCTCGCACCGGTAAAGTACGCGCTGTATCGACGGGTTATTGTTATCTCGAGAGCTATTGGGAATGTGCTGGAGTCTTGCGGTGTAAATCCCCTGAAGATCGAAACAGTTCGAAGTGCGGTAAACGCGGACGCTTATGACGCCACAACTGATAGTGACTGGTTTAGA
>JAACDF010000200.1 GCA_009937065.1 Gammaproteobacteria bacterium
CTGGTGTTCGGGTTGTCACGCCAGTGGCATTGCCCGGTAGCTATGTTCGGACAGGATAACCGCTGAAAGCATCTAAGCGGGAAGCCCCTCCCAAGACTAGTTCTCCCTAACCCCTTGAGGGTTCTTAAGAGCCGTCCAAGACTAGGACGTTGATAGGCTGGGTGTGGAAGCGTTGTAAGGCGTTGAGCTAACCAGTACTAATTGCTCGTGCGGCTTGACCACATAATCCAAGTTGTTTGGTGTGCTAAGCACACGTAAGAAGACACTGGATGTTGTGACAAGTCATTGTGTGTGGCAGGGTTTATCGCCTGCAAAAGACTCAGATTTAATTTACCTACCCTATTTAGATGGCCTTTGAGCTGCTTGCAGAGCATCTGTCATCTAAGCCGATTTGCCTGGCGACAACAGAGCATTGGAACCACCTGACTCCATCCCGAACTCAGAAGTGAAACGATGCATCGCCGATGGTAGTGTGGGGTTTCCCCATGTGAGAGTAGGTCATCGCCAGGCTTCTAAATTAAAGAGGGTCACCCGTTAGGGTGGCCCTTTTTTATTTGGGATGCGTTGCCCTGTTCTTCCCCGATGTCGAACAAAGCGAGATCATGTGCCAAAAAGCAGTCGCTTGCGCTCCCAGGCAGAGATCACTGCGCCTGCACCGAAGGTGCGGTAGCAGGTGCGCCGTAAGCGTCACGGAGTGATTGAAAGCAACACTGAGGCATTCCCAGGCGGGTGACCCTTTTTTTGCCGGTTAAAAGCCCTCTTCGGAGGACAAATCGACCGGTTTTTGATTGTCGGACATGAACCTAGGTCCGGTTTGTCGTATTCAGAGAAACTGAAACAAAATATTAAATATGTTTTTGATAACATTTGGTTAAATGGTCTTGGACGGGAAGGATGAAAACAGCACTGGTTACTGGCGCCGCAGGATTTATAGGTTCCTTCGTATGTAAGTCGTTGTTACATGATGGCTGGAGGGTGGTCGGTTTAGACTGCATGTCCGATTACTATGACGTCAGTTTGAAAGAAGCACGAGAGTCTCGGTTACGGTCACACAGCAACTATCGTTCTGTACACGATAAGGTCGAGACCCCAGAATTGCTAATGGGCTTGCTCAAGCAAGAGCGGCCGGATGTTGTTATACATTTAGCCGCTCAAGCTGGTGTCAGATACTCCATTGAAAATCCCCGCTCCTACCTTGAGAGTAACATTGTTGGGACGTTTGAATTGTTAGAGGCGGCACGAGCATATCCGCCAGCGCACATGCTCCTTGCTTCAACCAGTTCAGCTTACGGCGCAAATACTGTCATGCCGTATGAAGAGCGAGTGAAAGCTGATCACCAGATGTCGTTTTATGCGGCTACCAAGAAATCGACAGAGTCGATGGCGCATTCCTATGCTCACCTCTATGATCTTCCGATCACCATGTTTCGATTCTTCACGGTGTATGGTCCCTGGGGAAGACCAGACATGGCGTTGTTCAAATTCACGAAAGCGATTTTGAACGATGACCCCATCGACGTTTATAACTATGGTGATATGAAACGCGATTTCACTTATGTAGACGACTTGGTCCAGGCGATAACTTTACTAATAGATGCGCTTCCGGCGAAAGATTCTGAGGGAAGCTGCCCTAGCGACAGCTTGTCACCCGTCGCCCCGTTTCGAGTGGTTAATATCGGGAACAGTGACTCAGTTCAGCTGACTGATTTCATTGAGGCCATTGAGGCCGCCACCGGGAAGCAAGCAAAACGTAACTTAATGCCAATGCAGGCGGGAGACGTGCCTGCTACTTGGGCGGACGCGTCGCTACTGAAGGAGCTGACAGGATACTCTCCCAAGACGACTGTTACGGATGGCGTAAAGAACTTTGTTGATTGGTACCGCGACTTTTACGGTGTCTAGCGTGCATATCAAATTTAAGTGCAGACAGGTGGGCGCACCATGAAATCAAACGCTGACATCGTCCGAGAAGCCTGCCATGTTATCTGGACCGAAGGACAAATCGATCGAGTGCCCGAGTTCTACTCACAGGACTTTATTGCTGACTATGCTTTCACAGATTGGGGAACGGGAATTGAGGGTGTAAAAGCACTCGCTTCGAGCGTCCGTGTGGGGCTCCC
>JAACDF010000201.1 GCA_009937065.1 Gammaproteobacteria bacterium
ACGAGGTAGGGGCTGGTTTGCTGGCGGGTGAAATAACCTTGGACGACTTTGCGAGTGCGCGCGTGCGTGCGCCGAGGGTGAAAATCATTCCTGATGGGAGTATCCAGGGGTTTACTGGGTATTTGAGCCAGCCGTATCACCGTTCTCACAAAGGTGACGCAGATTACCGTGGCTATCCAGCGGTGCCGCGGGATGCATTGTTCGAACAAGTGGCGGGTCTGTACCGGCAGCGTATACAAGTAGCCATCCATGGGAACGGTGATGCATCGATTGAAGATGCGCTCGATGCAATTGAGGCCGCTGCGGCAAAATATCCATGGCCAGAGGCTCGACCACTGATAATTCACGCTCAAATGACGCGAAAAGATCAAATTGCGCGGATGGCAGCGCTGGGTGTGACCCCAAGCTTCTTCTCCGCGCACACGTTTTTCTGGGGTGATCGTCATGCTGGTATTTTCATGGGGCCCGAGCGAGCGGCCAATATGAGTCCGGCGAAATGGGCTCAGGAGGCGGGAGTTCGCTTCTCCTCGCACATGGATACGCCGGTGACACCAATGAGACCATTACAAGCCGTTTGGAGCACCGTGGAGCGGAAAACGAAAACTGGTGTGGTTCTAGGGCCTGATCAGAGAATCGATCGGATGACTGCGCTTCGGGCCGTTACCATTGATGCCGCTTGGCAAGTCTTCATGGACGATCAGGTTGGTTCCATCGAACCTGGAAAGCTGGCCGACTTGGTCGTATTGTCGGGCAGCCCTCTGACCGCACCTGATTTGCGCGATCTCCTGGTAGACATGACCGTCATCGAAGGGGTCACGCACTTCGAGCGCTAAGCCTTTTTACGCGTTTTAGAGCGCCAATCCCTTAGCTCACTGACAAGGACGTCGGGCACCTCAAGTGCAGCGAAGTGCCCACCGCGCTCGAACTGATTATTGAAGTGCACAAGATTATGAAAACGTCCCTGAGCCCAGCGTTCACTGGTTCGCATGATTTCCTTAGGGAAAACACTCAATGCCATGGGTCGGGTAATAGGGTTTAAGTTTGGCGCGTTAAAACTCTCCCAATAAAGCCGAGCCGACGATGCGGCTGAGTTTGTAGCCCAGTACAGTGTGACGTTGTCGAGAATTTGGTCTTTGGATAGCACGTTCTCAGGGTGTCGAACGCCGTTGCGCTCGCAATCCATCCAGAAGGCAAACTTTTCTAAGATCCATGCCATTTGACCAGACGGCGAGTCGGCGAGTCCATAGCCTAAGGTTTGTGGCCGAGTGCTCTGCAGCTTCGAATAGCCCGAGTCCCAATCGTTATAAAACTGAAACGACTTAAGAGCATCGAGTTCATCGGGTCGGGGGTCGCTTAACGTAGTCTCGTCCGGCAGGACGATAGGCAGTGTGCAATGTCCAGCAGTGCAGGCTGTTTCCTCTTGCAATAGAACTGCCTGAGTCACGATAGACCCCCAGTCACCGCCATGGGCGTGAAAATCGCTGTAATTCAATCGATTCATCAGCTTTTCCCAAAGAGCGGCTATTTTCGGCACCCCTGTTCCTGTTGCTCTGGGCTTCCCTGAGAAACCGAAGCCGGGAAGTGCGGGCAAGACAACATGAAACGCGTCTTCAGGTGATCCTCCGTGCTGGGTGGGATCGGTCAGCGCATCAAGGATATCGAGGTATTCTAAAACTGACCCTGGCCATCCATGCGTTATCAATAGCGGTGTGGCTGCCGAGTGTTTGCTGCGTTTGTGAATAAAGTGGATATCAACGCCGTCGATGTCAGTCAAAAAATTATCAAACTCACCAAGTCGTTGTTCAAGACGACTGAAGTCGTAGTTATCACGCCAATAGTCCAAGAGTTCGGCTTGATAACTCAGAGGAACACCCTGGCTCCAGTCTTCTACTGTCTCGGCCTCAGGAAGGCGCGTCTGCTTGAGTCGCTTAACGAGATCTTCAATCACATCTGATTGGATTGACGGTCGGAATGATCTGATCGTATGTGAATCCATGAGGTTACCCGCCCATTGGTCTTGAGGGAGTCAACATACGGCGACTTCCCCTGTGACTCAAGAGAACCGCTGTCGCATTGCGCAGGCGTTTTATGATGTTGATTTGAGCGTTACTTCGAAGTCCCGCCGAAGAAGCGGTTCCAATGCAGCCCTCTCTTTTTCAGACTCGACATTGTTGCCCAGTAGGTAGGTTGATCGTGGCTCTCGATCTAAAAACAATTTACCCGTTGACAGTGCTGCCTGGTTCGATTGCGCCATCCAAATTATGGTGTCTGCGCCCTCGGTATGCGACCGAAGCACAAGCCTGGTAAAGCGGCGAAATAGCGGCAGAGATTTCTGAACACCCGGAGTATCAGACCACCCAGGATGCATGGCGTTCACGACAATATTCTGTTCCCGCCATCGCTCGGCCCACGTCTCCGTCATGACGCTCAAGGCACGTTTACACTGCGCATAGGCTAGCGCGCCACGATATCCCTCTGCCTTCATGTTGAGTCGCTTGAGGTTAAGGCGCTCCGCATACATACCACCGGACACTACATTGATGATGCGCGCCTTTGAGCCATGATTTTGGAGCAGGGGTAACAGCCCTTCGGATAAGCGCCACGGGGAGAGCAACAAAAGAGCGTAGCTTTTCTCAAGGCCCTCTGCGGTAGTCGTGTGATCGTTAAACAGTGCGCCGGCATTATTAATGAGCACGTCGATGTCTTCTTTTCGCGCCAGAAGCCGGTCGACTAACGCCTCGGTGTCGCCTAAAAGACTGAGTTCGGCGAATTCAAAACGAATATCTCTCCGACCTGTGGCTTCCTCGATAGTCTGTGCAGTTTGAGCCGCCTTTGCTTCGTCTCGGACTACGAGCGTTAGCTTGGCACCTGCCCAAGCCAGCTCAATCGCCGCTGCGAGTCCAATTCCAGAATTAGCGCCCGTCAGTAATACGTGACGCCCTTCGATTCGCTCACTCATGGGCGCCCAATCCCGTCGTCCTGCGACATACCCATGTCGGGTAAAATTTCTAAGCGCGCCCAGTGTATGGCTATCTGCTTTGGCGTTTCGCTGGCTAATTGCCGCCTCGTCCGCCGTGTCCGTGAGCGCACGTGCCAGGCCGTCGACCGCTAGCTGACATTGCCTGTCGACCGCATCTGGCAGGCTAGATAGCAGACGTTCAAGTCCAAACTTGAAATGAAATTCCGCTCGATAACTGATAGTGGTGTTTCCATCGGATTCGCTTAATTCAATGGTGTCGTTGACGTTTAGGAGGGCGCTTCTGCCTGCGATTACAATGCGTCGGCTAGGGGCATGTTCGGTGATGATATAGCGGAAAGGAACGGATATTGCTCCAATGGTTACGCGCACAGTGAAGTAGGAGCCCTTGGCAACTGGCCCTGAGGAATCTTTTCGCGCATCGGATACCGCCGGATCCCACTCGATGAGTTTCCGCACATCACTCAAGTAGAGAAAACAATCTTTTGCGGATCGCGCAACCGTAATTGTCTTAGTAATGCGTAACATCGTAGCTCCCACTGAATGCGTAGTTCCCTACGCGGGTGCGTCGAGCTTAGTTCACCAAGCCTTATTCATCGTGGTAAACGATGCGCAGCGGCTCGCCGAAATCGTCATAGACAATTTGCTTCCGAGGTTGCGGTTTTCGACTTCTAACGGTCTTCGGGGAGCGTTTTAATTGCGACTCACGTCGTCGCCTTAGCGTCTCAATTACGTCATTTACGGGCGTGCGCTGTTGCGGCTTGCCGGTAAAAATGGGCGTTTTTATGGGAGAGATGGCCTCATCGACAGCACTCACGCCCTGAGGAACCGCACGAATCTCACCTCCGCGGTCAAGATATGACCGGGTCTGTGACTCTAGTCGGCGTCGTATATCCTGTTTTGATGGGTTTTTTTTCACGGCTACAGCTCCTTGCCCTTAGTATAAACCTAGCGCTTTGGAATGACAGCGCTGACCGGTTTTTGTAAGTGCTTGCTCCCAGGCTTGACCTTGTTACTATCCAAGCGCGCTTTGAAGTCTCTAGGAGGTCTTGTGCTGGCTATTCGTTCCGCTGCGGTGTTTTTGATAATGGCAATCACCGTCATACCACTTGCCACGCTCTTAGTTATATCGTCATTCATCGCGCCTTATCGAGTTACCTACTTTTGGATCGGCAGGCCCTGGCTGCAACTAGCAATCGCCGCGACCAAGTATGTAGGTGGTGTTAAAACTGAAGTCCGTGGCTACAATAATCTGCTCGCGGCCGCAGAGGGCAATCGAGTCATAATCTGTAGTAAGCATCAGTCAACATTCGAAACGTTTTTCTTTCCTAGCGTAATGACGAAACCAGTCGCCTACGTCTACAAAAAAGAGCTCAGGTGGGTGCCCTTTTTCGGTTGGGCAATCGGTCGTCTCCAGATGGTCCCGATTGATCGCAGTGCCAAAGGCGATGCATGGCAACGTGTTGCAAAGATAGGGGCTAAACTGATGGATCAGGGTAAGTGGATCATCATGTTTCCCGAGGGAACCCGCGCGGCAAGAGGTGATCAGCTTCTCTACAAGTCGGGTGCAGCAAGACTGGCGCTCGAGACAGGCGCTGTTGTGGTGCCGATTGCGGCCGCAACAGGTCGGTGTTGGCCCAGAAAAACATGGCGCTTTGTGCCCGGGACTGTTGATATCTCAATTGGACCCGCCCTCACACCAGAGGAGGGCGAGGAAGCGATTGCATTCATGAAGCGTATCGAGCAGTGGATTGAAGCCGAAATGCGCGTGATCGACTCTGAGGCATACATAGACTAAATTTCACGGATGTCATTAAAAGGGGGTTTTATGGGGCTTTATAACGATTTTGTTGTGCCGAGACTCGTTACCTGCGCATGCGGAACAAAACCAGTGATTCGACAGAGACAAAAAGTGGTTCCTCGCGCCCACGGTAGAGTTCTCGAGTTCGGTATTGGTGCTGGACACAATCTTCCCCATTATCAAGCGGATCGAGTAGACAAAGTAGTTGGTATTGATCCCTGCAGTAAATCCTGGGATCTAGCGGCAGAAAGAGCCGATCAAGCCAACGTAGATGTCGAGTTCATTCAAGGCTCTGCCGAGGACATACCGCTAGAGGGAGCGTCTTTTGACTCGGTATTGATTACCTTTACCTTGTGCACGGTGCCAAATCCTGACGCAGCACTCGCTGAAGCTCGCCGTATGCTGAAGCCGGGCGGTACCTTGTTGTTCTGTGAGCACGGCATTGCGCCCGATGAACCAATCGCAAAGTGGCAACGTCGAGTAAATCCGGTCTGGAAGCGGCTATTTGGCGGTTGCCATATCACCCGAGATACAAGGCAACTCCTGCAGAATGCCGGCTTCGGTATTGATGCCATTGAGCAGATGTACCTGCCGGGGACTCCCGCTATCGCAGGATTCAATACTTGGGGTGAGGCCAGAGTCGTCTGATCTTTGATGTGGAGCATCATTTCAGTCCGCGGTCCTCAACTTACAGTGCACCAAGCAAAGTCAATAAGAGGTAGAGCAATATGCATCGGCCCGAACCCAACTTTAATGTTGCAGCGCAGGTCAAAAAGCAGGCAGAGCAAAATCCTAGCAATACGGCCACTATTTTTGAGGGCAAGACAACCACCTACGGTGAATTCGCATCGCGTGTTCGAGCACAGGCTAGATTGTTGCGAGTCTTCGCCGAAAAAAAGTTGGCGCGTTACAAACTTCCCATACGCCTGCGTATGGCTGGTGAACTTCCACGTAATCCCGCCAGGAGAGTACTGAAATTCCAATTGAGAGAATCGTTGGCCTGACGAGTAATTGTGAAGTGACGATTTCCAAAATAATCGGGCGTTGCTTCGGCGTGTGCCTAATAGGTTTGTTAGTTGGGTGCGTACAGCAGCGCCAGGCCGAGGCGATTACCCGAGTAGCAAACCCTGTCGATATGGCGGGTCACTGGGAAATCGATTTCGCTCGCAGTGATAATCTACAAGATCAATTGAGTTCAATTGCCCGCAGAGTGCAGCGAGAAGCTGTGCGCCGAGCGAGGCTCTCCGAGGAAGGCCGGGGATTTGCGGGAAGTCCACTTCCCGATCAAGGCGACCTGGTCACATTAGCTCGTTTGGCAGAGATTATTACCGAGCCCGTTCTTTTAGAAGTTATCCAAAGCGATGCTCGTATTCGGGTCAAGCGAGACAAGAGTTTTGCTTTGGTCTGCGAGTATGACGGATCAGGTCTCAGCGTGACGGTCGACACCTTAGGCATCCAGCGTTGTGGCTGGGATGGTGATCAGCTGTACTTCGTGATTGCACTCGAAGGAGGATTGGATGTGACACATCGACTGTCCAGATCCAAAGAGCCCGATAGGTTGCTTCTGGTGACTTCAGTTGAGACGAATTCGACTCGGTTTCCTATGATTGTGAGTCAGTATTTCACCCCCTATGATCCCGATGCTCTGGGTTACCGCTGCGAGCGAACGCTGACCAGAGGCAAAGTGTGCTCTACCCGGTAATGACGAGGAGAACGAAAATAAACACGTTCCTGAAACGGACGCCATCGATGGTTATATCGATAGCCGTGCTGATGTTCCATATCGCACCTGTGGTAAACGCTTCGAACGATTGGGTGATATCTGCGGCGGAGCCCGTGCAGATGGGCGGTCGCGCGCCGGCTCCCTTAGATGTGGGGATTTCAGTGGAGGCCAAGGTTCAGAATAAAAGCGGCACTGACATGGAAGCGGCCTTCAGGAAGACGGAAGCCTTGTTGATTGGACAACGGCTTCGGTCTGAATTCGAAAAGGCAGCTAATTGGGGTGTCGTTCGGTTGTTCCCCCAGCCCTCGGTTATTCCTCATCTCAACGTGCAATTAACCAGTCTTGAATCTGATGGACGTGTACTTAAGCTTGAGGTTGCGGCTGTTACGGTCAATGGTGAAACCTTAGTGTCTAAGGTCTACACCGATACCTCCACTAGCGAGGATTACAGCGTCGACAAAGGCGATCCTTTTGATGACCTTTATGCGACAATACTGAGCGACATCAGGGGTGAGCTTTCATCAAAATTAATTCGGAAATCTTATTTGGATACCGTGTCATCTCTACGATACGCGCGTGAATTGATTCCAGAGGCGTTCCCCAATTACTTGGGTCAGGAGTCCGGGCTGTTTGTTGTGGGGCGTGAGCCTAGCTCAGAGGACCCAATGCTCGCGCGATTGAATCGACTTCGAGATTACGAGTTGCTGTTTGTGGACACCATCGATGAGCAGTTAGGCAGTGTTGCCTATAAAGTGGGTGGTGCATATTTCCTTTGGCTAAAGTCGAGTAAGGAGCAGCTGGATTGGCTGGATTTTCGTCGCAATCAGGGAGTCAGCCCCGAGGTCTTGCGTAACGAGTCAACGTTTACAAGGTTGCAAGCGGTATATGCGGCGCATCGATCACTCAAGATTCACGAGCAGGAGCTCTTCGAATTGGTTCTGGAACTAGAAAATGAGGCGCGGGCGACCGCAGTGTACGCTAACGAACAGGTCTTCCGACTCTCCGGAACGCTTGAGCAGCAGTATCGAGAGTGGCGTGCCACATTACGTCAAATCAGCAGCCTAGAGTCGAGTTTATGACTAACTCGTTGTCGTTTCTTGCGACCTGTCCCGTCGGGCTGGGAACGCTTCTAATTGATGAGCTCACAGATTTGGGAGCTCAAGATCTTCGAGAGACGCCAGCAGGTGTTTATTTTAATGGCCCACTAGCAGTCGCCTACAGGGCGTGTTTGTGGAGTCGTCTCGCTAACCGAATACTACTAAAGTTGTCTGATACCGCGGTTGCCGGCACTGACGATGTCTATTCGGCAGTGCGAGGGCTACGGTGGTCAGATCACATGACGCAGAGCACTCGCTTTGCTGTGGAGTTTCGAGGACAGACCAGCTACATCAAGAACACCCATTTCGGCGCATTGAAAATCAAGGATGGGATTGTTGATTTTTTCAGGGATCATTCAGGGCAGCGCCCGTCAGTTGATGCAAAGCGTCCTGACCTTCGCATTGTTGCGCAACTGAGCAAAGGCAAGCTGGCTATCAGCATCGATTTGTCAGGCGATAGCCTTCACAGGCGCGGTTACAGGCTCGATGGCGGGAAGGCTCCGCTCAAAGAAAATCTCGCTGCGGGAATACTAGTGCGTTCGGGTTGGGCTAAGCGGGTCGGTCACGGAGAGAGTCTTATCGATCCCATGTGCGGATCGGGGACCCTCTTAATTGAAGCGGCAATGATCGCATTGAATATAGCTCCCGGACTTCATCGCGAACGCTTTGGCTTTATGGGTTGGCTCGGGCATCGTCAGGAACAGTGGGGGGCGATCTTGGCCGAGGCAAGATCGAGTGCACGCCCAGCACTACCCGAGGGTGTCGAGATCAGGGGTTATGACGCTGATTTGGGCGCTATACGCCGGGCAGAGGAAAACGCACGGCGGATGCAACTGGGGTCGAGCGTGCGGGTTCGACTAAGGCAGTTGTCTGATATTGCTAAACCCACACACCAGAAAATGGATAAAGGTTTATTGGTCGTAAATCCTCCCTGGGGCGAGCGGATAAGCACACCGGCTGCAGCGGCGAATTTGTATTCAGCTCTGGGGCGGGTAATGCACACAGAATTTGGTGGATGGGATGCGTCAGTCATTGCAGCTGATGCCGCGCACGCGCGTGCCACAGGGTTGCGAAGTCATAAGAACTACAAGATGAAAAGCGGCCCTTTGGACATCGGGCTGTTTTTATTCTCACTGGATGCCGACAACAAACTACGGGCGGTCGATGAGACAACCGTCAGTGAAACCGAGGACCATGCGCTTCCTGAACTCTCTGCGGGTGGACAGATGTTGGCGAACCGGCTGCAAAAGAACTTAAAAAAACTCGCAAAGTGGCGACAGGCGAGCGGGGTAGAATGCTTTCGAGTATATGACGCAGATATGCCCGAATACGCGGTGGCAATCGACGTCTATGCTGCCGATATTCATGTGGCCGAATATGCGCCGCCAAAGTCAGTTAAAGAAGCCGACGCCAACAGACGCTTTGACGAGATATTAGACGCGGTTCAAGTCGTATTTAATATTGAGGGTCGAACGGATATTGCCGTGAAACGGCGGACGAAGCAGCGCGGCCTCCAGCAGTACGAGCGTGTATCTAATCGGAATGAGCGACGGTTGGTTACCGAGCTTGGTGCAAAAGTATGGATTAATCTTTTCGATTATCTTGATACCGGGCTTTTTCTGGATCATC
>JAACDF010000202.1 GCA_009937065.1 Gammaproteobacteria bacterium
AAAAAGCTAAGAGGTCAGCTCGATACACACATGATAAACCATGGGATCTTGGGTGAGAGTCAGGTGATTCGCGATGCACTCGAGAAGACCATGAGGGTGGCGGAAACCAACACCACGACTTTCCTTTCTGGAGAGTCGGGTACAGGCAAGGAACGATTTGCACAAATGCTGCATTTCGGTAGCCCGCGAAAAGATCTGGCATTTCTGGCGATCAACTGCGCTGCGATTCCTGAGAATCTATTAGAGTCTGAGTTGTTCGGTCACGAGCGCGGTGCGTTCACCGGAGCCACCAGTGCCAAGAAAGGGAAGCTAGAATTGGCGAATGGAGGGACCCTTTTCCTTGATGAGATAGGGGACCTTTCTCTCGAGTTGCAATCAAAATTATTGCGCGTTCTTGAAGGCAACATCATTCAGAGAGTAGGTGGGGTAAAAGATATACCGATCGATGTCAGAATCGTCGCTGCCACCCACCAAAATCTTCAAGAGGCTGTCAACAATGGCACGTTTAGGCTTGACCTTTTCTACCGCCTAAATGTGTTCCCAATCCATCTGCCGCCTTTGCGCGCGCGCGAAGGCGATGTGGTTATTTTGGCGCGACATTTCTTGCTTAGCGCGAACAGAGAGTACTCCAGAAACGCTGTTTTCAGCAAAAATGTCTTACAGTGCTTAGAAAGATACGATTGGCCGGGCAATATCCGTCAGCTGGAAAATGTGATCAGAAGAGCGGTTCTTTCGGCTTCGGGCGGTAGTATTTCCGTCAGCGACATAGAATTTATTCTTCATCAGGAATCGGCGATTTTCAGCAAGTCGCCAACTTTGGTTACACAACCTTCGTCAGAGGGTCGGCCAGTTGCTTCGATTGACGATTTTGGTGCGTCTACAGCACTCGAATCCAACCAGTTGGCGAATCCGATGTTGTTGAGTGACAGCGGTAGACCGTATTTGCGCGTGAATGCTGATCAAACTGAGCAAATCATAGATGCGCTCGCTCGCACGGGGGGTAATAAAACTCGCGCGGCGAAGCTACTCGGCATGACATCGAGACAGTTTCGATATCGCCTCGAGAAACTCAACATTTAAAGCTGAAACAGCCCATCTGAACTCGCCGTAATTTGCCGCAGGCGGGAAAAATATCTTCCGCTCTTCCGCTCTTCCGCTCTTCCGCTCTTGTGCGGTAATGCAGTAATAGTGCTTCAAATCGTCACCTCAGTAGCCGCATTGGTGGTTGCCATTGTTCGCCATTGTTAAGTTTGGTCGGATAGCGGTTTCCTACGACTCCTGCCTGGTTGCGGTAAGTCATTGAGTTAAATCAAGAATTCTTCTTTCGAGGAACTTGGCACGCGCCTTGCTTTTAAGAAGTCTCAAAGGGCTTTGACCAAAAGCCTGAGCTAAGACACGTGGAGTTAACAAATGAGCGCTGAAGCAACAAATACCATAAGCACATATCTTCGCCCGATCGATCGTGACGGGTTAATGGCTTTCGCTGAGAAAGGAAGAGCGAACCCTGAGATGAGAGGGACAAACAAGGTACACACCGTTACGGAAGGGCAGTATCGAACCGTTAGCTACGTGAACGAACACCAAGTCGTAGTAGACGAGCCTCTGCATTTGTTTGGTCAAGACACAGCTCCGGCTCCCGGGGAGATTGTCTTGTCCGGCTTAGGAGGTTGCCTCGCAGTCGGGATAACGGCGGTGGCTAGTTGGAAACAAGTCAAACTGACCAAACTCGAAATATTTCTCGAGGGTGATATTGGAAATCCTGCAGCCTGGGGTGCAGGGGGCGCGGAAAAGGAAGCGTTCGACATGGGCTTTCAGGAAATACGAGTCAAGGTGAACGTCGAGGGTGACGCGAGTCGAGAAGACCTGGACGAGATCGTAAGACATGCGAATCAGTATTCGCCCGTCGCCAATACGATGCGTAATCCCATCGCCTTTGATATCGATGTAATGGATTAGACATCGCACCTTACTTTAACGACCAATGTTTTGGAGCAACCAGAATATGAATAGCGTAGCTTTAGCCCCGACAGCAGACATTTCGCAAGGGACCGATTCCCCACTTCCGGGGTCGGTCGCATCCATTGCGCGGCAAGGTTTGGCACCTTTGGCCAACCGCATCGATCAAGACGGTCATTATCCCCTTGAAATTATGGGGGAGCTGGGGCGCGCCGGTGCTTTCTCGTCGCATTTGGATCGAGAAGGCGGTCGCTTCGATTTGGCATTGAACGACATGGCGTCGATAAGTGAGCATTGTGGCTCGACCGGATTCATGACGTGGTGTCACGATGTTTGTGGTTTGTACATGGAGCGGTCTGGTAACAGTGCTCTTGAAGCCCGGCTTGAAGATCATGCTAGCGGTCAAAGCTTTGGGGGAACTGGACTATCAAACCCAATGAAAGCTCTGACAAACATCGAAAAAATGGCTTTGCGCGCTACGCCGGTAGAAGGCGGCCATATCGTATCTGGGACACTCCCTTGGGTGAGCCACATTAGCCATGGGCATTACTGCGGCGTTATAGCGGTAGTGTGTAAACCAGACGGTAGTCGTTCACATGAATTGATGTTCATGTTGGACATCAACGAAACCGTCAAACTCTCCAAATGCCCTGAGTTCTCAGGTATGGAGGGAACAAGTACGTGGGCTATTCACCTCGAGGATTATTTCGTTAGCGACGCGCAAATTATCGCTAACCCCGCACTGCCGTTTATTAAAAAGATCCGAGGAGCTTTTATTCTGTTGCAGACAGGTTGGGCTCAGGGCGTGATAAAGGCTTCTATAGACGCTTGCAACGAGGTTGAGCCGTCACTTGGTCACGTCAATCAATACCTGCACAACCGACCAGACGAGCTGGCCGCTGAACTAGAGGAATTGCAAGCGCGGATAGGAAAATTAGCTGCGTCGCCATACGAGACCGATAAAGAGCACATGCTGGATGTGCTGGATGTACGGGCCCAGTGCTCAGAATTGAGCTTGAAAGCTGCCCAATCGGCATTGTTGCATCAGGGGGCCCGCGGCTATCTGATGAAATCGAAGCCACAACGGCTGATACGTGAGTCGCACTTTGTCGCCATCGTGACTCCCGCCATTAAACATTTGCGTTGGGAAATGGCAAAACTAATGGGCGAGGCATAGCCGACTTGAGTGTCGGTAATTTGGCATGGCGTCAGTATATCTGCCGGGCTTGTGGCCTCATATAGAACGAACAAGACGGAGACCCGGACAGTGGTCTGGCTCCCGGGACTCGCTTTGAAGACATTCCCGATGATTGGGAGTGCCCACTCTGCGGCGTGAGAAAAACAGATTTCGAGTTATTTGAACCGCACGCAGTATCCGTCACGTCTCAGTCCGTTTTTATCTCTGGCAAACCTGGTGTGGTAATCGTCGGCGCTGGCATTGCTGGTTGGAATGCTGCTGAGGCAATAAGGGCGCTTGATGATGAAGTATCGATTGTCCTGATCAGCGCTTGTGCAGGGGATAGATACCATAAGC
>JAACDF010000203.1 GCA_009937065.1 Gammaproteobacteria bacterium
CACGGTCGACCTTTGAACTAGCTGCCAACCGAGCTTTCGCTTCAAAAAGTATACCGCCGCTATCAGGCGCGCTATAGGCTTGGGTGCTGAGCTCTTCCACATTAACGGATACTTGGGCCAATGCCTTGAATACGTCACGCACAATACCAGGATGGTCACTACCGACCACTTCGAGGTCAAACTGACGCAAAGGCTCCATCTCAGATGGAACTAGCCCAGGGGCAATCATCACGTCAAGGTCACTGATTCCACGTAGTGCCGATTCAAGGTTCTGTTGCTGATTTCCAGTCACCGTCACCTCCAACAAACCGACGAAGCGCCCAGCAAGATGAGCCATCCGACAATGCTCCCAATTTCCACCATGTTCCGCAATCACATCTGCAAGTTTTTCAACTAAACCCGCGCGATCTTGCCCACTAATAGTTAAAACTAATACTCCATTCATAAAGAAATAGATAGCGTAAGGGTATTAAAGAGCAAGGTCACAAAGCGTAACCTTACGCTTGAGATAGGCCCTGCAGTACCACTGACCCTACTGAATATAGCTACAGCAATAATCCGCCCCACCATCAGCTACTTTCAAGCTGAACCTAGAATTGCCTTCCACCTCAAAGGCCTGACCTGCGGCATAGGTATTCCACGCATCACTGCCAGCCAGCTTTACATCCATCGCACCGTCGAGGATTTCCATTAACTCGGCAGCCTCAGTGCCAAAATCGTAATCACCCGCCTGCATAAAGCCGAGGGTCTTCTTTGAGCCATCAGCAAACTGCACCGTGCGACTGGTGACTTGGCCGCCGAAATAGACATTGGCTTTTTTGGTGATGGTAACATTTTCGAATATTTCAGACATAGTTCTACTACTCTAAATCCGGAGGATACTGTCGATCACAATCTATAATCAGGTAGAGTCGACGATTCTTCAATTCACATCTTTTACACAGCGGAAGCCAGTATGGTGAGCGGGAGAGTCATTTTCCAGCGCTTGCCGTGAGCCAGGTTGGTAACCGCTACACCAACCATCTGAGCATAGGAAAGAACCACCACGTGTAACATAAGTTGGCAATCGTTGGCGCAATCGGCTCAGGCTATCGACATCGGGGCCGGTCGGATTGATAGCTCCATCCGTTCGTAGTGAGTAGGCTTTTGGGTGGTAGCGGTCGGCGACGATCTCCCACACATTCCCTGCCATATCATAGAGCCCAAATGCGTTGGGCGGAAAGCTCTTGACGGGGGCGGTAGCCGCAAACCCATCCTCCTTAGTATTCTCATAAGGCCATACGCCCTGCCAGATGTTAGCCATCCATACATCCTCACCTAGCGGTGCGAAGACATCGCCCCAAGCAAATGGCTGCCGGTCTAAACCACCACGTGCGGCACGCTCCCATTCGGCCTCGGTCGGCAGGCGCTTTCCAGCCCAAGCAGCATACTTAGCAGCATCTTCGTGCGTCACATTAACCACAGGGTGGTCGAGTCGGTCTTGCCAACTAGAGCCCGCGCCATCGGGCGCGCGCCAAGTAGCCGCAGCCTCGATCCGCCACCACTGTGTAATGTCGTTCTCAGAGCGAAGCTCTTCTTCCGGCAGCTTGAAAACAATTGAACCAGCCGTCTGCCCTATTAGCTGCGAAGAATCTTTAATTCGCTGAATCGACTCATTGATGGCCGCCCGTTCAGCAACAGCGGCAGAGTGTGCCGCGCGCTGAAGCTGTTTAATATTGTAGTCGGCTACCTGCTTTAGTGCTGCCACGTCAGCCTCAGGTAATGGGCGCTCAGCAAAGGTCACGTAACCCGTTGCTTCGACAAACTTAGCAAACTGGCGATTAGTCACCTCCGCAACATCCATCCAGAACGCATCCACTGTAACTTCGTGGATGGGATAGGCAGTCTGATGCGAATGCGAGCCACCATCCATCAATCCAGCATCCCCCCCCATCGCGAAACTACCACTAGGAATGAGGACCATGTTTGCAAAGGCGGAAGTCGTATCCTGGGCGATCAGGTCGAGAGGCGCAGGTGCCTGCATAATTACTGCGAGTAAACTTAAAAAAATAAGCATGGAGTTCATAGTAAGCCAAACTCCCACGAAGTGCAA
>JAACDF010000204.1 GCA_009937065.1 Gammaproteobacteria bacterium
CTAAACTCGCTCCGAGCCTCCCATACCATCCCGACCGCGTTAAGCTCCCGAACTCGAGCAACCACCTCATTTTCAATAGCTGAGGGCGTTGTGACGTCGTCACTCGCCAGGCTCGGCGAGAGAGATAGAATCTCCGCAGCCATATAGGCGTGAAAACCCCGCCCTGTCGCCAACGACTTGAGTTCTTCCTCAGATCGCTCGGCTTCACCTGGCCCTGCCGCCATGACTCGCCAGTACCGCCATTCGTCCGTCGCTTGTCGCTCATCAGAGAGCCATGTGTATGCCGCTCTGAACTTCGGCCAATTCGCCTTTGCGACAGTTGATCTCAGATAAATCTCCGTCAACTCGTCATCGCGGAGCGCGGCGAGCCGTGATTCGACCCAATCCTCTGGCGCCGCACTTTTCGCAAACAAACTATGGCGAACAATGAGACTTTGCATTGTCGTTCGCTGGGACTCATCAAATGTAAAGCGCTTCTCCAGAGTGTGCATGGCATCCAGCGCACGCTTGGGGTTAACCTTAGCTAATCGCTTTACACCCATATACGCAATGTCACGTTGGCGCGTCACAGATCCTCGGGTCTTCTGTGATACTCGATCCGGACGCCTGTAGATTTCACCGAGATCATCAAGGCTTTGCCTTAAGTCCGCCGATGCAAACCGATTCAAATAGCGAAGTAAGGTCGAGTTTCGGGCATCAGCTGCTTTCAATGCGCGATTCCACACAATCTCATCCGATGGTCCAGACTTTCGATACCATGTTTTAAATGCTGGATCGCAGTATTTAGTTTGTGACTTACCTACGCTCCAAACCGTATTTAAAAGTGGTGTCGCACGACTCAAATCTCCCATCATCAAAAGTGCATGCGCGCGATGGCAGGTTAGCTCAGTACTGAGTCCTAAGCCCTCTGTCACCTCAATGACAGCACTCCATCTTCGGTCGCCAATCTTATGCCGAACGAAACTGCGCAGAGTGCGCATCGCAATCGGGGAAGAGCTTGCGCTTTGCAAAAATACCTGTACGTCCTCTGGCTTGCCGAAGTGCAAGTTACCTTCAATAACTAGGGCATCTAGGTAAATCGCAAGAGGGTATTCGGCCAACTCTCTGCGCAAATTCTGATAACGTGGGCCTGCACCCGAGCGGAGCTCTCTAACGGCCAAACTAAATTTTTCACGATCACTGATTAGACCTGCTTCAGCCTCGTCTTCAGTCGCACTAGCAACCAACGGACCGAGTGAAAGCAGACAACAGACCAGTACTGTGCGAGAGTTTCGGAAGATACAACTGAACATCAGCGTGAGCATGAAGCCCTCGGGCCGTTTTTTCAATCCAAATACAAACGGATAAACAGCAAATAAGACAATGCGGTAACCATGGAAACAAACACGATTAAATTGACGCAATTCAGTCCGGCCGCTGGTTGTGGCTGCAAGTTATCACCTGAGATTCTCCGCGAAATTCTCACGCCTGTGGAAATTGATGCTTTTGAAGACAGTACAACGTCCCTGCTTGTTGGAAACAGTAGCCGTGATGATGCCGCAGCCGTCGATATTGGCGGTGGCAGAGCGTTACTGAGCACCACCGATTTTTTCACACCCATCGTTGATGATCCCTTCGAGTTTGGACAGATTTCAGCAACTAACGCGATCAGTGACATCTACGCTATGGGCGGACACCCAACGGTGGCGATTGCCATTTTAGGTTGGCCTGTGGATAAACTGCCCCCATCAGTCGCGAGCAAAGTGCTTGCCGGGGCTAGGCAGACTTGTCGCGACGCTGGAATTGCATTGGCAGGAGGCCACAGTATCGACATCTCGGAACCGATTTTCGGGCTCGCTGTCTCCGGGCTTGTCGATGTTGACCATCTAAAACAAAACAATACGGCTCGGGATGGAGACATACTTTTTCTTACCAAACCCCTTGGGGTTGGCATCATCAGCACAGCTATCAAACATGGGAAAGCACAGGCGGAGGATGCAGAATTAGCAAGTCAAAGCATGCGATCACTCAACCGAGTTGGTCCCACGCTCGCTGTGATTAAAGGCGTCAATGCCCTCACCGATGTCACGGGCTTTGGACTAGCAGGTCACTTGACGGAAATCATGATTTCAAGCTCGCTTGATGCAGAAATCTCGTGGTCGCAGGTGCCCCAACTCCCTAACCTAGAGCATTACGTTGGACAGGGATGCGTCCCCGGCGGTACTGGACGTAATCATGAATCCATATCAAGACATTTACCGCCCCTTAGCGAGATGCAACGGTCCATTCTCTGCGACCCTCAAACCAGTGGTGGATTGCTGATTACCGTGCAACCCGAGGCCGTCGAGGAGGTCGCTCAGGTCTTGGAAGACGCTGGGCTGGCTTGCAGTCCGATTGGGCGCCTGCGCAAGCAAGCCAATGAAGACGCAAGACTGAAGCTCAGTGACTGATAAGGACTCATCACATCTCACCTCATCTGCCTTCGAGCAGGTATTTCTCGAGGACAGGCCCTTAATTGACACTCGCGCACCAATCGAGTTTCAGCGTGGAAGTTTTCCTTCAGCGATTAATATCCCGCTTATGACCGATGCTGAGCGAGAGCAGGTTGGAATTTGCTACAAAGAACAGGGCGAACAAGCGGCGGTCGCATTGGGTCACGAGTTGGTATCGGGCGACGTAAAAGAAGAGCGTATTGCCGCATGGATGGATCAGGTAAAACGTAACGATAACACCGCCCTCTTTTGTTTCCGCGGTGGCTTACGGTCTCATACGGCCCAGGCCTGGCTCTCTTCCCGCGGGTATCACGTACCGCTCTTGGACGGGGGTTATAAAGCCCTTCGCTCTTATCTAATGAACTCGCTTGAGGAGTGTCTGTCCCACTTGGCTCTTATGGTGATTGGCGGAAGAACAGGCGTCGCAAAAACCGCATTATTGAATCAAGCCTCCGAGAGGCTCAGATTGCCGGTGGTCGACTTAGAAGGTCTTGCGCACCACAGAGGCAGCGCGTTTGGCAAGCGCGCTGAACCACAGCCAACTCAGATCAATTTTGAAAACCGTATTGCCATTGAGCTACTGAAACTGCGTAATGGTGCCCACCAACAGGTCATGATGGAAGATGAAAGTCGATTGATTGGCCGGTGTGCATTACCCCTCACCCTGCAAGAAAAGCTCCGTGAGGCACCTCTTGTCATTCTGGATGCACCTCTTGAAGATCGCGTCCACCACTCCTGGGAAAACTATATTTTAAGTAACTACCGAGAACAGATTGCACGCTGCGACTCCGACGAGGCTGCTTTCACGGCCTTTGCCGACTCTTTGAAACTCAGCCTAGCAAACATTCGAAAGCGTTTGGGCGGCGTTCGCTATCAACAGCTATCAGAAGTATTGGAAGCGGCACTGGTGGCCCACCAAAATGGCGATCCGGAACAGCACGAGCAATGGATTGAGGTTTTACTGCGGGACTATTACGACCCCATGTATGACTACCAACTGAAATCGAAACAGCGGAACGTCGCATTTCGAGGCAACTTTAACGAGGTCTTAGAGTTTCTCGCAAACGCTATCGACTCTGCCGCTTGAAGACAGATAGCGTCTCAATGTGCGGTGTTTGAGGAAACATATCCAGGCCTGACACCTGATCGAGGTGAAGCCCACATCCTTGCAAAAATATAGCATCTCGCTCCCAGGTCGCCAGATCGCATGATACGTACGCAACCCACACAGCCTGCATGAACCAGGGCTTTAACGCATCGCGCTCTTTCAGACCATCTCGCGGTGGATCAAGCACAACGCCAATCTCAAGCTGACTCTCTGGCATGTTCTCAGAAATACTGAGTTGGGAGAATAAATTCACCCTAGTAGGTTGCACGTTGGGAAGAACGCGCGCTGATAAAGCCTCTAGTGATATCTCATCGCCCTCAATTGCGATGATAGGAACGTCCATTTGCTCGGCAATGATCTCAGTCAAGTTGCCGGAGCCGCAAAACAACTCAAATACTGAGTCGGGCCTCGATAAGGTCGCGAGGCGATTACTCAACCAGTTCCGTAATTGATCATTTTGACCTGAATTACCCTGCCGAAATACCTGGCGTTGATTAACCAGTGGAGTGCCCCGCTCATCATCAATATCAATCGTTGTCCATGGCCGATTTTTGCTGGTACGCCAATCGCGCTTGGGCAAGGACCTTCGCAGTGTACTCAACTGCGCTTGGGTCGCTTTATTCAGAACCGGACAGTGCACCACATCAGCGATCTCGTGTGACCCCTGAGCAACGTAACCTAACTTAACTCCGTCGGTTTTGAGTTGTGCTCGATTTCGGTAGCCCAGCGTTTGACCCGCTTCGATGACAGCAAACTCTGGTAGCTTTGGATTGATTCGTTCGACGGCTTTTGCAAGACGAATCTGCTTTTGTTGAAGTTGTGCCGCGTAATCAATAAACATCCAAGGGCAACCACCGCAACTCCCCTGCTGATGATAATCGCAAACGGGGACGCATCGTGAGGTCGACGGTTTTATCACTGAGATTAGTTCAGCAGTCGCCACCTTGCCTTGCCGGCGCCGCTTTACCTCCACCTCTTCGCCGGGCCATGCACCTGTGATGAACAGTACTTGGCCATCAGGCGCTTCAACAACACCCCTCCCGTCACTATTAAGATCACGGACGATGGCTACGAAACGATCGTCGATAGCCGACCTCACAGCGCGTGAGGACGAAGCACGATGTGTTTTTACTCTTCGACGCGACAAGGATTGATTCTTCCACTCGATAAACCAACCCACCGCATAACGCGGTAAATTAGCGGGGTTATAATTAAAACGCTAATTGAGTTGGCGCCGCTGGCAGGGATCGAACCTGCGACCTTTCGCTTAGGAGGCAAACGCTCTTCCAACTGAGCTACAACGGCATAGCGCCAAGTCTAGGGCAGGTTTACTCAAAACTCTAATGCCATGCGGTTCTATAACAGCCTAGCTCGTCGATACTAAGGCAGAATATGTCGGTTGATCGACCGCAAGACGGCCCGCAACGGTTGACCTCAGGTGTTCATGCAGAGGAGCCTCCGCGGGAAACACGCCACTGCGAAGATCGTGAACGAGCTTCCAACGCAGTGTAGCCAGCTCACCCTCCCCGAGCAGCGTCGTTAAACGACTCAACTCCTCTGCTTCTAGGACAGGCCCGAATTGAAGTTCCCTCTCCGCAATAGCCAGGGAGTTCATCGCAACTCGAAGTAAAAATTTGTCCGCTCCGTCCAGGCTCTCCAAAACCGATGTTTTTAGGTGCGTTCTCACTGAGCTCACGAGCTCGACCGAAGTTGGTAACTCGGTCTCTTCTCGCTGCGGTATTAGGGGGTCAATGTAGCTCGGGATCAGGAGATGTACGCAATCCATCTGTGCTTCCGAGCTTCTGCGGCCAATAACAGGACGCTCAACCGAAGGGGTTTCCCCGGTACGCCAGGTCTGTGCCATTCCTAAGGTGGTTACAGACCACCAAAAGGACCCAAACACCTCCCAGAAATGAAGTGCCCCTCTATCGACGCAGCCTCCTGACTCCGCCTCATAGCCCGCGACCAGGTCATCTACAGTGCCGAAGCCACCGACGGGTAAATCACGCCGACCGAAACGCCACGAATTAACGCAAAGCCAACCCAGATCCCGCATGGGATCGCCCAAATGGCACAACTCCCAGTCTAGAACGGCTGTGATGCCCTCCCGTGACACCATGAGATTGCCATTTCTAAAATCACCGTGGACCAACGCACTGTCTGATTGAGGCGGAACATTTCTAAGCAACCATTGCGCTGTGAAATCAATCATAGGCTCGGGTGTCTCGAGGGCTATGTACGCATCCCACATCTCTCGAACGAGAGCTTCAGGAGATACTGAGTGCAACACTTGTCGCAACGTGTCTGGAACCTCAATCGCGTGAATCCTCGCCAGTGCTTGCCCGCATTCAAAGGCAAGTTTCTCTCGGGCGGCCTCGAGCTCGGGTAACTTAACTATACGTTGCCCCATGGTTTCGCCCTCACGCCATGCCATGAGGTAGCCATCGCCCAAGCCGTCGGTCGACTGCAGTGATGCGATTACCTCCGCGAGAGGAACCGGAGCGAAGGACGCCAACGCGAG
>JAACDF010000025.1 GCA_009937065.1 Gammaproteobacteria bacterium
AGACCCGCGTCGGCCTGAGGTGCTTGCGAACTGCCTTGCTACCGGAGTTGACCCTACCATCGCCAATGTCGGAGGCTTCAATACGTTTTCAACCGAAGTGTTTGCGATTGGCTCGTTTGACTTGGAGCCAGAGACGTCCGAGTCGTATTCTTACGGCTTCGCCTATGAGCAAGACTTCTCAAACAAGTTCGATCTCTCTTTGGGCATGACTTATTACTCGGTCAAGATCGAGAACACGATTATTGAACCAAGTGCGGGCTTCACCATAGCGGACTGCTACGGTGACGAGGCGGGTACGGGCAATAGCATATTTTGTGGAAACATTACCCGTGACACTTCTGATCCCACAGATCCAAGGATTGAATTTATTGATCTCGTCTTTATCAACCGAGATCAAGAAAGAGCTCGCGGAATCGACTATAACCTGAGCTTTAAAGATGTAATCGATGTGGGCGTTCCGGTCGACTTCTCGGTCAATTTGACAGCCAACAGAAATCTAGAGCGGTCTGTTAAGTTCACTAACGCGGACGGTTCTGTAGACTCGGATACATTCCAGGGTGAATGGGGCAACCCCGAATGGCGCGCAATTGGCCAAGTGCGCCTTGAGTGGGACAAGTGGTCATTTAACTGGCAGACTCAGTATCTTGGAGACGTAGCGGTAGACTCGCGCCTGGTCGATCCGTTCTCGAACGTCTTTGGCGCAGCTGCTATTCGCGGCGATACTTGTTTGGGGCCCGATGCGGGTGATGAAAATTGTCGCGATGTAGGGAGCACGGGAAGCTACATGAGACACAATGTCTCGCTCTTCTTTAACGAAGACAATTGGAGCATCGGCGTAGGTGTTCGGAATTTAGAGGATAAGGCGCCGCCACTCGCTGACCCAGCTTTGGTTCTCGGCGCTAAAGCAAGACCAATCGGCTATGGCTATGATGTTTTCGGTCGAACATTCTTCTTGAATGCTGCCTACAATTTCGATGTGAGCTTCTAGTTCCATCTAAAATCAAAAAGCGCACTACGGTGCGCTTTTTTTTAAAAAAATTGTCTAGGATAAAGCTATGGCAAATCTTAAGGTTTCTACTATGTATCGTGGCATGAAATTACTGATTCTCGGCACTCTAGTGATATCCGAAGTCTCAGCGGCCCCTTACCCACTAGATTATTGGGCGAGACGAGCGGCAGTGACAGGCGTATCTCTATCACCTGATGGCTCTCAGTTTGCGTTGACGCGCATCATGGAACGAGGTGGCAACCCCATTATTGAGGTGTATGACTCCGATAACCTAGAAAAAGAACCCTTGCGCATTGACTCAAGTCCCATGGAGATCTTACCCGGCATCGATTGGATAGCAGACGATGTATTCCTCTTTAATGCCAGGCAACGTGTCCGAGATCAGATTGAAGGCTTCAATCAGGGTGTTTACAAGTATCAAAACGTTAAATATGACGGATCGAAATCAAATCCTATTGGGCGAATTCGCCAAGACTACTTTCGAGTCGAAAGCGTGCTTCCTGATAAGCCCAATAAAATATTGATCTCAATTCAAGAAGGGATCCCTGATGGATTGCAAGCCTCATCAACCACCATAAGACCGAGGTCATATTGGGAATACGACGTTAAGAAAAATCGCAGAAAGCTTCTAGTTCGCGGGAAAATAGCGCTCGGCAACGTGCAGTTTGACAAAAACGGAAATGCCACGCACGCCTTTGGATTCGACATCCGAACCGATGAATCCACCTATTTCTGGCGACCCGAGGGCACCAAAGATTGGCTCGAGATGTACCGATTGCATGAAGACAGCTTCGAAAGCTTTTACCCTGTCTCGCCAGACCCTATGGTTGATAATCACTTTTTGGTACTCGCCCACAATGGCTACGATAAGCTTGGTCTTTGGTCATTTGACGCAGAAAACAAAAAATTTAGCGAAGTTCTTTATAGACGTAACGATGTCGATACAGGCTTTCCGTTTTCTCACAGTAATAATCTCTCCAACGCAGATGATATTGCCGGCGTAACGTGGTGCAAAGATAAGTGCCATAGAGAATTTTTCGATACGGCAGAGGCGGCGCTGTACCGTCAGTTAGAGGGAATTATCCCCCATGCCGACCAAGTTCGTATATCCGGGCGATCAAAAGATGGGAATACGCTGATTGTTGCTAACTCGTCTCCACGAGATCCAGGCACGTATTACCTGATTAGAAATGGCAAGGTCTCCAAGATTAGTGGTCGTAAACCCTACCTGGAACATGAGCAACTCGCTGATGTGGAGTACATCACTTATGCCGCCAGAGACGGCCGCCAAATAAGTGGTTACGTGACTGTACCTAAAGGCGAGGGACCGTTTCCTCTCGTCGTGATGCCACACGGTGGTCCCTATGTAAGTGAAACCGTTGATCGCTTTGACGAGTGGCCGCAGATGCTGGCCAATAACGGTTATATGGTTCTCCAGCCACAGTATCGCGGATCGCAGAAGTATGGTCTGGAGTTCTACAAATCAGCCTTTATCGAGGGATCAGAAGCAGGTCGAGCCATGCAAGACGACAAGGACGATGGTGCTCTGTATCTGGTGAAACAAGGCCGCGTAGATCCCGATCGTATCGCCATGTTTGGTTGGTCCTACGGCGGTTACGCCGCCTTGATTGCTGCTTCCCGTGAAGATCAGATTTACCAATGTGTCATTGCGGGCGCAGCTGTCACCGATCCTGATATGCAGATGGATTACTACCGCTATCGGATCAGAGGCTCAGCTAAAATTGAGCAGCTCACGACTTGGGATGATGCGGTATCGCCAATTAAAGAAGTCGATAAGATCAATGTGCCCATGCTAATCGTCCACGGCGACAACGATCAGCGAGTACCACCAGAGCATTTGGATAAATACATCGATGCATTAGACCGTGCTGGCGTTGATTACAAAAAGCTTGTCCTAGAAAACGCCGATCATTTCTCCAACACGCTTTTCTATCACCACAAGATTACCCTGTACGAGAATATGCTTGCGTTCTTGGGAAATGACTGCGGCCTGCAAGCTAACAGCTCTACTTTGGCAAGTGCCGAGGACGCCCGCTGATCTACCAAGTGGTTATCGGCTAACGCAGCTTACATCGCGTTAGTCGATATCCAATTTGAGACACCTCATCGGACAACACTTTCTGAGTGAGCCAATATTCTGCTACTACCCAAGGCTGACTGACGTTTGCCAGACTAGACCTAGTCAGACAATCCAACCATCGCCGCAATATCAGCTTGTAGACTCTCTACAGGCCGCTCGATTATTCGGCCTAGTTCGATATCACCGCTAAAAAAAATGAATGTGGGCGTGAATCGCACGTCCAGAGCCTTTGCCCTTCCCTCAGGCTCCTCTTTCCGGATATCAAGCGAAATGAGACTGATATTTTCTTCTTTCACACCTGACGCCGCGAGTAGCTTCAACATACGAGGAACCTCGCGCTCGCTGTCATGACACCAGGTACCAAACAGAATCTTTACTTCAAGATCTGCGGGCAACCCATCGACTCTCGCAGGTACCTCGTACGCATCATAGTTCCGCTTGAACACCTCATGACGCTCTAGCAGCTCTGTTTGGCTGATGTCTCCGAGGGGATAGCGATAGCGATCAGCCATGCTCTCAAGGGACAGCGACGTAACGATGAGAAAAGTCAACGCTGCCGCAAAGCCCCTCATCGACGAACGATGCGCGTCAATTTGTGGCTGACATTTGTTGAAAGGGTTGAGGAATGGTTGCATTTTGGATATCGCCATCAAGTCCGACCCATCCGCGCCTGTAGAACATGGTCTCTGCATAGTACCGCATCACTGAGGATTATCGGTTGGTATACTTGTAGTGAAGTGGAGCACGGTGAGTCAGTCGAGCCGATATCCCGACCGAGTCTTCACACTGAGGACGACAACTCACAGCTCAATTAGACCGGACATATAGATCGATCATGGACCCTCTTAGTCAAGCAACCATCGGCGCAGTAGCAGCCCAATCAGCCGTTACAAGGCAAGATCTGGCTCGAATCGGACTGATCGGTGCACTTGCAGGAATGGCACCTGACCTAGATGTACTCATTCAATCGTCAACAGATCCGCTCCTGCAACTGGAGTATCACCGTCAGTTCACGCACTCGTTGGTCTTTATCCCCATTGGCGCCCTTGTCTGCGCAGTGGCTTTCTGGCCGCTTGTGCGACGTCACATGAGCTTCAAAGCTGTCTGGTTCACTGCGCTAGTCGGTTATGCGACACACGGCTTGCTCGACGCCTGCACGACCTACGGGACGTTACTGCTCTGGCCGTTTTCCGATGCACGGATTGCGTGGAATACCATTTCAGTCGTAGACCCGCTATTCACCCTCCCCTTATTGGG
>JAACDF010000205.1 GCA_009937065.1 Gammaproteobacteria bacterium
GTCCCGTCCGCTCCGCCATTACTCGCGAACATCATTTTTCAGCCGGCTCTCTCGAGCCGCATGCTTACGCATTATCGCTGTATTGCATCATTAAATTTTTGTGATGTGATCCGCAGATCAAACGTATGTTTGTAACATAATGCTTAGATACTCAAGTCTCTGGCGTAAGACCCATTGCGCCGCAAAATCGACATTTTCTAACCTGCATGAGCACATGTTGGTGAGTGTGAGAATCACTCTCCAATTAAGTGGGCACAGTAAGACAGACTTAGGATCAAGGAGCTAGAGCATGCTGAATGAAGTCGAGAGACTTGAAGTGCAGTTCAAAGAGGCTTTAACGTCCCGCGATAAAGCAAAGTTACATGAAATCCATGTTAGTGCTATGGGGCTTATTTCAAGGCGTGAGCGGCCGCCCGTCATCGCAGCCAGCAAAAAAGCATACGAGCAGTTGATACGTGCCTATGTCTGTCACGTAGCCTCTAATGACGCGGGTTTACCGTTTCTTCTATGGTGGAAAGCGTATTACGGTGACCAAAAGCCACCGAAGAAGCCACAGCACTCTGTAGCACGGAGTCGCTCGCACCTTAGAGAAATGAAAAAATACTCCCCGCTGACTTCAAAGCTCTGCAAAAAATACAAACTGAAAACCTAGTTGGCTTGGGAGCACAGGTCGGTCGTCTTCACCTGAGAGTGACGACTTTTAGTAATGTGCCTGCTCAGAATTGACGGCTGTCTCATCAGAGCTGTGTGGATCTGGAGCTTATTTGAGCCCAAAGTGACAACAGTGACATTAGTAGTGTTTTACCGCAGTAGAAGTGCTAGGGTAACTACTCATTCTTCATCAAGCGGTGCGGTAAAACCATGGTGCACACAGAGCTTGGTTACAAACTCCTAAGGGCAGAACGCAACAGTCTCGAGAAACACATTATTTGGTCACTATCTCGGTGGCGTGTTTACGGTGACAGGGCGGATTTCACAACTGCTATGACGAGTTTAGATGAATTAGCGCTTCTCAAGTCGCTTAGAGCAATGCGCGACGATCTGGTCCCGCATTAATTTACTTCTGATTTAACTTCCCACTATTGGTGGTCGGTACGCGTAGATCGTACCAATGCGATGAGTACCCATATGAAAGCCGAGTTACAGGAAGTGATGAGCAGGCTGCGGCGGTTGCAGGGCGCGATCGACTTTAGTAATGCTCCCGTCGCCGAGCGAGATGAGATGGCTGAAGAAGTGGCGAAAATCATGGACGAGTTGTTTGAGATTATGAAAACGCTGCCAAGCGAATAGATGAGCTTCTTTGGATGACGGTTCGATCGTATCAGCGGTCCGCAGGCTAACTCACGTTCTAGGGTTCAATTGTGAGCTTGGCGACGATACCGTGGTGGCTGCCAATCAATCCTCTCTGAACTCTCTGTGACATGATTTGCATGACTGAGTTACATCTTTAAATGCCTGCCCAATAGCACCGCTGTCTCCCGACGAAGCAACATCCACCAGCGTGCTTGCGGAATCTTCAAATGATTGAATTGCTATAAGGAAATCGTCCCACCTTAGCCATACGTCCTCCTTTGCCTCTGACGGAGACTGATTACTGTTTTTTGGGAAGTAGGCCGCCATCTCGCTAGCCCATGAGGCGAGTTTTCCAGCCTCGGTTACTACGACTAGAGTGTCACCGCGCGAAACCGCCTGTTTTATTTTTTTGGTCGCTTTCTCGCTGGCCTCAAACTTATCCATTCGCTCTTTGACAATACCCATAGCCCCCGCATGAGCCAGAGCTTTGGGAGCCATCGACACCCCCAAAATAAACGGAAGTAAACTTAAGACGGTGATTATGTGGAACCGGATCAGGGGCATTTATTTTCTCCGTTCGAAATAGCTAAAGGAAATTGAGGTCATGTAAATCCAATACTGGAACGTTGGATCGTACGTGTCTCTGTGACTCCGCCTGCGTGCGCTGAAAGTACGGGCTATTAATCACTGATCTTGTCCACAACACTTATCCCCGATGTTTCCTAGCAATTCGCTGTAGATCTTATTAATGAAGGTCACTTCATGCAGTTGTATTGCTTCTATGTAGCCGGCCGGATCATAAAAAGTTCGAGGTTCATATGCTTGACCGGGCGAGTGCTTCTTATGAAACGCATAGGCGCTCTTATGCGATGACACCCAGATATCGGGTTTTAGCGCTCGCTGTGATTTAAACGTCCTTGCAAAGTCCGCTGCAATAGTGGGGTAGGTCGGTGTTACACCGATGTTTACGCCTTCGTTAATGTAGGCCATGTTTACCACCAATACATCGTAACTGCGATTAGCCTCCATAGAAGTCATGGCGTACGAGACGCTGCCTTCTGTATGGCCTGGGTGTTCTATGACGCGTAGGCTTATATCTCCCAACGTGATGACATCTCCATCCCCAATCACGCCGTCTACAGTGATCGGACGGAACGACTCAAAGCCGCCCAACAGTGGGTCACTGAGACCTCCATCCTCTAGAAAGGGCTTATCAGCCTGAGTTGCAAGAAGGCGAGCCCCTGTTTGCTTTTTAATCAGGGCGAGGTCAGCTGTGTGGTCAAAATGGGCTTGAGTGACGAGTAATATTTTGATGTCAGTCATTTGCAACCCCAAACTTTCAAGGTTGCTCTCGATCATTGCTGCAGAACCTTCAAGCCCTGTATTGATCAGAATATGTCCGGCCTCAGATGTAATTAAAAAGGAACTTAGATCGTAGCCACCGACGTCATAGAGGTTCCCAATTATTCGCGTGGCTGGGTAGTTTTGACTGTATTCAGCGGGCATGGATACGCCGAAGGTTTCTTCCAGCACGGCTGTGTAATTCTTCTCACTGCCTGACACCGCGGCTGAACAAAAGATAATGCTACAAATGCTGAATGGAACCAGACTCCAGCCAATCGCCAGCTGGTTTTGGGCATGCTTAATTTGTCGTCTCATGACGATGCTGGCCTTTTTACGATCCACATTGGGCAGAGTATAGAGTGACACAGGAGATTTTGTAGACCCTTGCGCGCGAGGTTAAAGCAAAGAAAGTGCATTTTCGGGCGGCCTGCCTATGACCGCGCGGGTACCAGAAATGATGACAGGCCGTTCGATCAAAATAGGATGGTTCGCCATTGCACTAATTAGCTCGTTCTGGGGGGTATCGGTCGACAAATTAAGCTCTTTAAACGTCGCCTCACTGCGTCGCATTAAGTCAATGGCAGGGATGTCCAGTAAGGCCAGCGTTTCTCTAATCTCATTCTCGGTGGGTGGCGCTTCTAAGTATTTGATTTGCCGAAGTTGGGCACCATTTTCCTCGAGCAAAGCCAAGGCCATTCTGGACTTAGAACAGCGTGGGTTGTGCCATATGGTGATCGTTGCCATGAGGGGTCCTATTTAGTCTAAGAGCGGGTGAAGACGCAGTGATAAAAAGGCACGCAAACGTCAGGGTAAAAAGGGTGCGAGCTTTGAACCAGAAAATCAATGCATTGCTTGACTCAAGGGCACGTTGCTCCATTTAGGTGTTTTTGGGTACTGTGGTGTCAGAATAATGTGAAAAAACCAAAAGGATGTACCGTGGCTGTTGTCATCGATCACCAATTTGACGTCTCACCAGATGAACTATGGGCAATACTAGGCACACCGGATCGTGTCGATTGGGTTCCGGGCGTTGCCAGTTGCACGTTTGATGGTGAAGTACGCTCGCTCGATTTGCCCGGCGCGGGCGCGATTAAGGAGCGCATACTGACCCATGACAATGAGGCTCGCATTTTGGAGTACTCCTGTTTTGAGAGCCCAGGTGCCCTAGAGTCGCACCGAGCAAAAATGGAAATTACGGCCACCGCTGCTGGGTGTCGTTTGCAGTGGCAAGCCGAGGTAAAGCCTGAGGTCATCGAGCCGTTTATCAAGGGCAGCATGGAAGGGTGCGTCAACCGCCTTGAGGAAATGCTGCAGGGCTAATTACTGGATCCAGGGTCGGCCGCGAAGAGCGCTCTCGTTCTGATATCAAGGAGTTAACAACAATGTCTTTCGAAACGATTCTTTATGAGGTCGAGGACGGCATCCTCACCATTACACTCAACCGGCCCGATCGCTTGAACGCCTTTAACAACGAGATGCGTGACGAGGTTATCGAGGCACTTAACATGGCGGATGCGGATGATGACGTGAAAGCCATCATTTTTACCGGATCTGGCCGCGCTTTCTGTGCAGGAGCTGATCTTGGCGGTGGCGGTGATACGTTCAACTACAAGCCGAAGACCCAAGGAACTCCTCGAGACGGTGGTGGCATGCTTACCTTACGCATCTTTGAGTGCCTTAAGCCGGTTATCTCAGCGTGTAACGGTCCGGCCGTTGGCATCGGTGCAACTATGCAGTGTGCCATGGATATTCGGTTAGCCTCTGAAAACGCAAAGTATGGTTTCGTCTTTTCTAAGCGCGGTATTGTTCCAGAGGCTGCGTCGAGCTGGTTCTTGCCCCGCGTTGTCGGCATTAGTACCGCTCTGGAGTGGACATTCTCGGGACGTGTGTTCAAAGCCGATGAGGCATTAGAGCGCGGGTTTGTAAGGTCTGTTTATCCGGCTGAAGAGCTTCTTCCAGCGGCTCGTGCCCTCGCGAGGGAGTTCTGTAACGAAACCTCTGCCGTCTCGGTCGCAATGGCCCGCCAGATGATGTGGAAGATGTTAGGTGCGGATCACCCCGTGGAGGCTCACCAAATTGATTCGCGTGGCGTTTACTTCACGGGTAAGTCTGCTGATGCCAAGGAAGGTGTGAAGTCCTTCTTGGAAAAGCGTCCAGCCAGCTATCCAGGTCGGGTGAGCAGTGACATGCCTGAGTTCTTCCCATGGTGGGAAGACCGCGAGTTCAAGTAGATCATTGGCGATCTGTCCTCAGCTACTCTGACCAAATTTATAAATGGTTCGTTGCCGGTAGATAGTGCCGGGTTCAAGCCTGATGCTTGGAAAGTTCGGTTGGTTGGGGGCATTGGGAAAGCCCTGAGCTTCTAGACAAATACCTGATCTGGGCCGGAATGGTGTGCTCAAGCCATCGCCTGTGTAAACCTGAAGCGCAGGCTGTGTTGTGAGTACGTCAAGCTGAAGTTTAGCTTCGCGAAGTCGCAGGCTGGCTGCATATTTAAGCTTTCCCTCCTTGCGCAGGACAAAATTATGGTCGAGCGAGGCGTTTTCGAGTGTCCTCCAGTCAGAGTAATCTAGCTCGCAGCCATCGAGCGACACGATCTCTCCAGTGGGAATCAGCCGATCATTCACTGGCGTGAAGTGATGAGCATTAACCCTGAGCTCGTGTTGAGATAAGGCACCTCCTAGGTTGAAGTAGGCATGGTTCGCCAAGTTCATAACAGTCGTTCGGTCTGTCGAGGCGGCAAAATCAATCTGAAGTCCCAGATCCTCTATGAGTTCGTAACGAACCGTTACGAGTCGATCGCCAGGAAAGCCGTCCGTAGCGTGGGGTAGTGCGAGTGAGAACACCACCGCGTTGTCGGCACGGGTCGGTGATTCTTGAAAGATTTGTTGATGAAGCCCATGCATCCCACCGTGCAGCACATTCGATCGGGCAGACTCATTGATCTCCACTGTGTGTCTGCCGCTAGGCAGATCGAAGCAACCATCGTGCAGTCGATTCGCAACCGGACCCACGGTGGCACCCAGGTAATAAAGGTCTGAATCGAATTCGGCCGAAGAGGGGTAGGTCAGCACGACGTCTGATCGTGATTGGGCACCGAAGCCATCTAGCGTGATGCCCGCAATCGTTGCGCCTCGATTGAGCAGGTGTACAGTGATCTGTCGTTTGTTATCTGCTGTCTTGCGGAAAATGGTGTGGCTGTCGTGCATAACTCAGCATAACCGATATTCATTGAGGTCTTGTGTGATGACGATCATGGCATATGCCGATACTCTTATCGGTAAGCAGTAAGCGAAGAGAGCAGGATGCCAACCAGCGAGCAAACGATTGTCAAGCGCGTCACGGAACTTGTGGCGGCTAACTCTGTAAGTTCACCTGACCCTTCTTGGGACAGTAGTAATCGCAGGGTCATAAACCATCTTTCTGACTATGCGGAGCGCGATGGCTGGGCCGTCGACATACAAGAGCTAGATTCGACTGCGGGTGGAAAAGCAAACCTCATTGCGACGTTAGGCAATACGGACAGCCTCGGAGACGAGCCTGCGGGCTTGGTTCTCTCAGGTCATACCGACACCGTACCGTTTGATGCCGCTGGATGGGCGTCTGATCCTCTAAAACTCACCGAGCGGGATGGCAGGCTCTATGGCCTGGGCAGCACTGACATGAAAGGCTTTTTTGCGGTGGCGCTGGAGGCCGCATCAGTCTTCGATCCGTCCAAGTTCAAAGCGCCTTTGTATTTACTAGCGACTGCGGATGAAGAGAGCACCATGAGAGGTGCTCGGTCGCTCACAAAAGCACATTTACCGTTGGCGAAAGCCGCCATTGTCGGTGAGCCCACCGATCTCTGCCCAATGCGTATGCATAAGGGCATCATGATGCAAGGTATTACTTTACGTGGTCAGAGCGGTCACTCGTCAGATCCTGAGTTGGGTAACAACGTCATCGAGGCCTTGCCGACCTTGCTGTCTGTCCTCTCTCAGTACCGAGATGAATTGGCTCAAACGTTTCGTTGTGAACTGATGGCTGTCCCTGTTCCGACGATTAATTTTGGCTGTGTCCATGGTGGTGATAGTCCCAACCGGATCTGTGGCGAACTCGAGTTTAGTTTCGACGTGCGAATGTTACCGGGTCTCGACTACGCCGATGTGGAGCGTGATTTGAATGCGAGGCTGATTGAGATTGCGGCCCTGCATGACATTGATATTGAGATGCGACGGTTAGTTGAGCCCGTGCCTGCCTTCGAGCAGGCAGAGGGCAGTGAGTTAGTGGTTGCCTGTGAGCATGCGTCGGGACAGACAGCGGATGCCGTCAACTTTGCGACCGAAGCGCCATTCTTGAAGTCGCTCGGACTTGAAACGATTGTAATGGGCCCGGGCTCGATTGACGTCGCCCATCAGCCCAATGAATACATGCCCCTCAATCAAATTCAGCCGGCTATCGAAACGCTTCGATCATTGATCCGCCGATACTGCATGTAGGTTGGTGATGAAGTTAATAGCGGCTTTTATTTGCAGTGTGCATTTGTAAGAGAAGTCGTTGCCGAAGAGGGCGACGACCACGGGTTGGAGTAACTTGATGGATACAATGAAAGCAGTTCGGGTAGATGTCTGTGGCGCGGCAGAACAGATGTTGGTCAAAGACGTGCCTTTGCCTAAGCCAGGCACGGGTGAAGTGCGAATTAGGCTCAAAGCCTGCGGTATTAACCTCATTGATACCTATCACCGATCAGGTCTCTACCCCCTTGCGTTGCCTACGGGATTGGGATGCGAGGGCGCAGGTCTGGTTGATGCACTAGGTGAAGGCATTGATGATCTGATTGAGGGTGATCGTGTTGGTTTTGCTATGGGGATGGGTGCTTATGCCGAGGCGATCGTTTTACCACGCGGTGCTTTGGTCAAAATTCCAGCGGGCGTATCGGATGAAGAGTCCGCCGCCGTGCTACTGAAAGCAATGACGGTTGATTATCTTTTCAATGATACCTTTCCTCTCAGCGGCGGTGAGACCGTTCTTTTTCACGCGGCAGCGGGTGGCGTTGGTCTCATTGCCTGCCAATGGGCCAGATACAAGGGTGTGAAGTTAATAGGGACAGCGAGCACTCAAGACAAGTGCGATCTGGCCGTGAGTCATGGTGCTGAGGCCTGTCTGCTGAGTGATGATCCAGAGTTGTCCGAAAAGCTTCGAGTCTATTCACCTGAGGGGTACCCTGTGGTCTATGACAGTGTTGGTCGATCTACCTATCGACTAAGCCTAGGCCTACTTGCCCCCCTGGGTATGTTTGTCAGTTTTGGTAACGCGTCTGGACCCATTGATGCGGTTGTCCCTGGAGAGTTGGCCTTATCCGGATCACTCTATTTTACCCGCCCAAGCTTGGCTACACACATGGCGCGTCCGGGTTGGATGCAAACATCGGCTGATCGTATTTTCGATCTCATCGAGGCAGGGCATCTTTCAGTAGACGTAAATCAACGTTACCCGTTACGCGACGTGGTAAGGGCTCATAATGATCTCGAGGGAAGACGCACCACGGGAAGCTCGGTTCTCATCCCCTAACGCTATTTTCGTCGAATGTTTTTATTCGACCTCCGCCTGAGAGAAAAATGCCATTGAGACCGAGTCTGATACGCGATAAAACAGAGATGTAAAAACAAAAATAATCACTCGGGAGTGTCCGCTTATGCGAGCGAGTTACAAGGCGATGAGCCCGTTTATGACGGTGGAACAAGCGGCAACCATGTTACGTATTGCCGAGGAGCGGCGTGTGTTTCGCACCTACGCGGAGGAAGCGCTCAATGACGGAATTGGAGAGTCATTGCCGCAACGTTTTGATGCCGCCTTCAACTACATTCAACATGGTATCGACGGTCTCGGTAACAGCGATGACGTTAGTACGGCAGCACAGCGCACCAATTATTTCCGAGAAACCTACGCCTATGGTGATGACATTCAGGCGCCGGGCGTAGAGGCCTTTTTTAACCATCCGGACTTGTTAGCGATTGCTGGAGAGGTAACCGGTCGTCCACTCGTCGTTCCCGCCATCGTCTATGCCAATATTTTAACGCCAGGCCAGGAATTGGCGATTCATACCGATGTCCCCGAGTTTAGAGGTGCGGATCGCAAGCGGATGCCACAGTGGCTACTTGTCACCATGCTCCACTCGGGGCTCTTTAACGAATATCGCATTCCCATTGCGACATGTGTGTCATGGTTTGGTGCCAACCCCGGGGGCGCATTTGCCTACTTTCCTGAGGGCCCGAGGGGGCGAAGAGAATCGATGCCTGCAACACACAACACCGCAATTCTGATCGACACTGACACGGTCTTTCATGGGGTCGAGCGGGTAACACCGAAAGCGTTCTTCCCTGAGATCGATAAAGGCGCAACTCTGACCTTTGAGGGAAATGCCGGATGGTCACTCGCTAAGCCGGATGGTAGCGAGGTAGCCCGTTACCAATGGGAGGATTTGCGGTACTCGATTTCGTGGAAGGCTTACTGTTTTACCAATGAGGCAGAAAAAGCAAAGTGGGCAGATAAAACTGATGATCTAACCCTCGACTACATCTTACACACACTGGAGTCCGAACTGAGATCACGTGACGTGCTTCAAGGAGAGCGGCCGGATCCAACTCGCTTTGCACAAGCGCTGGTAAACGAATTCATTCGGTTCCCCGCAGTTCAGGCGGCATAGCAGCACTTTCAACCATTCAGGCGTTCGACGCCTCGATAAATCACTCGCTGGACGATGGTAGGGAGTAATAGTTTGTCCACCAGCCAGCGGGACAGCCGTGTTGTCTTACCCGAGTCTTGATGCAGAGTGAGTCCGTCATCCTGGGGTCCAACAATCGATCCCCATCGATTCTCCGGAGGAGAGTAAAGCTTGTTAGGCGCCTTGCCTGCGGCCTTACGCTTGATATTGTGCACCAAAATGCCATAGGCCCAATTTCGAGCCGATGATCGCTCAGGGTCCGTCGATGCCACATCACCGATAGCAAATAGACAGTCACTTCCGTCCACTTCAAGTGTGTTTTGGGTTCTTACAAACCCCTCATCGTCGAGTAATGCATCGGGAAGGAAGTGGGTGTGGGGTTGTCGATTGCCAGTCGACCATATGATGGTATCGGCTTCGGCGGACTGCCCTGACTCAAAATGTATGGTTCCAGCACTGGGTGCAGGCTCATGGGTAATGGCTCGGTGCCCGCTGAAAATCTCTACGCCCGCAGCGGTCAATTCGCGCTCGTAATACTGCCGGGCCTCTTCGTGGTAACCGGGGAGAGGTAGGTCAGCTGAGATAAACAGTGAAACAGGCTTCTCAGGGTAGGCGCGACGAATGTTCAAAGCACAACTAACACCACAGGGTCCGCCCCCAATAACGGCCACCGTGCTGGCCTCGCGGACAGCGGCTGCATCCTGCTCCAAACGGGCGTCGATTTGTGCCTCGGACCGCAAATGATCATCGCGCCAGAACCCGTTGGAGGTGCCGGATGCAATAACGAGGAAGTCAAAAGAAATGAGTGTTTCGTTATTGCTCTGATCACGCACTGCCACCCATTTATTGGCTAGGTCCACGCGTTCTGCTTTGGCGTGGTGGATCTCAATGCCAGCAAGGGCTTTAAATCGACGAAGCGGGGTGTTGTAGTAACGGCTCCACCAACCCAAATCAGCGAGTCGTTTCCCCAACTCTTGTCCGCTTACTAGGTTGGGCTTGGTACTTATCCCAATAACCTTGAAATGGCGGCTCAGGCGAGTAGCAACCAATACACCAGTATCGCCCATGCCGATGATGACAACTCTCTGGTCTTTCGTTTCAAGTCTGGACATACGGTAGTCTCAAATTACTGGCGATGCACTTCGTTACAAGTTTGGATTAGGAGGTCCACGCCGATCTGCACTTGGCGGTAAGATGTGCCTAGATGACCATGGGAGACTTCGATGAACATTCGAAAAGCAACTGTCGACGACGCCGTCCTTATTGCACCTCTGTTCGATGCTTACAGGGTGTTCTACGAAGAAAGCAGTGACTTGGACGCGGCTATGGATTTTATAAAGACGAATCTGTCGCACGATCGAAGTTCGATTTTTATCTATGAAGATGAGGGACCTATTACTGGCTTCACACAGGTTTATCCGGCGTTATGTTCAGTAGCCATGAAACCGTTCTATGTCCTCTACGATTTGTATGTTGTGCCGCAAGCGCGGGGAAAAGGCGTAGGCACGGCTCTTTTGGAGTTTGCACACCAATGGTCGAGAGAGCAGGGAGCCTCTCGTGTGGATCTCGAAACGGCGCATAACAACGTGGTTGCACAATCGGTTTATGAGGCTTTGGGCTATGAACTCGATACCGAATTTAGAAAGTACAGTTTCGATCTTGCATCTGAGTGAAAAAAAGGGATTGGTTTTTCTCGGATAATAAAAGTTACGCTGGGGGTGTTTTCTCACACTCACGGACTACCTCAGGGAATATGATTTTCATGAAATACACAGGTCTTATAGCGTGCGCGAAGGCGCTGTCGTACATTTCACTGCCACTTCTTCTCGGCGCTGCTTCGCCCACCTTGAGTTCTGCTGTCCCTCCGGGTGAAGAGGGACCCTCGGCGTTCAAGGCAATGGGCGTTATCATTCCACCGCCGGCGCCTGATCGCTCAGAAGGCGAAGGTGAGGGGCCATTCGAGCGCCTTGTGATTGATAACGTGATGCTCGTAAATGGGTTGGGTGCTCCGCCTCGCGGCCCTGTGTCTATCGTGGTCATGGGCGATACGATTAGTGAAATTTCGAGTTACCGACCTGAGGCCAAGACGGGGGAACACAGACTCGATAGCAGTGGAATGACGGCACTGCCGGGCTTTATCGATGCACATGTTCATATTGGAAATCCGTATGAAGGTTTGGTTGGCCCAGTAACGCCGCCCGAATACGTTTTCAAGCTCTGGCTCGGTCATGGCATCACGACGGTGCGTGACACCGGATCTGTTATGGGGCTCGAGTGGACCGTAGGTCACTCTGAGCGGGCTGCCCGAAATGAGATAACTGCTCCCGACATTATTCCGTACTCAATCTTCCCGGGAGCGACAACGGACCAGTTAGAAATAAGTTCTGATGAGGGTGCCCGAGCCTGGGTTCGAGCCGTGAAGGCGCGAGGTGCCAAGGGCGTAAAATTGCGTGGCGGGACTGCGGAGGCTTTAGCGGCCGTTTATGACGAAGCGTAAAAGCAGGGCATGGGCACTGCCAGTCACCATGATCAAAACGGTGTCTACCACATGAATGTCCTCGATAGCGCGAGACTCGGACTCGATAGCATGGAGCACTGGTAAGGCCTGCCTGAAGCCATGCTCACTGACCGCACCATTCAGGACTACCCAGCCGACTACAACTACTCGGATGAGCAATGGCGATTTGGTGAGGCTGGTAACTTGTGGAAGCAGTCAGCTGAACGCGGTAGCGAGACATGGCAGGCAACGATTGACGAGTTACTTGATCTCAATTTCACCCTAGTGCCAACATTCACGATCTACGAAGCTAACCGTGATGTGATGCGTGAGCGGAATGCAGATTGGCACGATGACTACACGTTGCCAGCCTTGATGCGTTTCTTTGAGCCTGACCCTCGACTACATGGCTCCTATCACTTCGATTGGACCACCGGTATGGAGGTTGCCTGGCGCGACAACTTCAGACGCTGGATGAGTTTCATTAATGACTTCAAGAATGCCGGTGGTCGAGTAGCTGCAGGTTCGGACTCAGGATTCATCTACAAGCTGTTTGGCTTTGGCTATATCCGAGAGTTGGAAATGCTCCAGGAGGCAGGATTCCACCCCTTAGAAGTTGTTCAAGCGGCAACACGCAATGGTGCTGAACTTCTTGGCATGGAACATGAAATTGGCGCTATCTCACCCGGTAAGCGCGCTGATATTGTCCTTGTAGAAGGTAATCCGGTTTCAAACTTCAAGCTCCTATATGGAACTGGGCACATGAAACTCAACCGCGATACGGGTGCCATCGAGCGTGTCGGAGGGGTCTCGTACACGGTGAAGGACGGCGTGGTCTATGACGCGAAGGCACTGCTTTCGGATGTGCGAGACATGGTGTCTAAGGCGCGTGAGGCTGAGACGCCCTAGGGATCAAAACCGGTTTTCCCGGAACGAGAGAAAGTGTGTCCAGCACAACTGCGCGCACTGGCTGCAGCCTATCGCTCGGCGAATGTTTTTTCGCCACCCTCCAGACCTAACTTTGCATCAAGCAAGGCAACTTTATGAGCAATGCGCTCTTTCAGGCCTTCTCCCATACGTCGGCGCAGTATTGAGGCTGCAACAGCGCCTACTAAACCCAGAGTAGCGAGTGTGGCGAAGAGGTAACGGTAGCCTTCCTGACCCGGAAAAGAGTCAGAAATGACTCCGAAAAAGAGATAGCCGAACGATGAGGGTGCGTATACCACGAACGAGGCGACCGCAATTACTGAGCCAGAGAAACGCGGTGGCAACCCCATTTCGCCGTAGGGTGCGAAATACAAAGCTCGCATGAAAAAAATCATGAAAAAGAGCGGCACAAGCAATGCCATCGCAGCCCAAACATAAGCCTGCGAGTTAGGGAGAAGCGCAAGCGCAACCCCTAGCACTGCTATGGCCATAAGTCCCGCTCGCATGCCGCCCACCGCACTCCCAAATAAGCGGTTAGTCACAAAGCCTGCGACAAAAGCTGAACCTATTCGCCCCACAGACGTTGAGAACAGGGCAAATATCGATACAGCGATCGCGGGCAAAGTGTAGCTCTCATTCAGATAGGTGACGTAGAAGGGAAGGCTGGTGTACGCAAAATAAATGAAGAACCCTACAAGGCCAGTAAGCCAAATTTCTGGCATTGAGAGCGTTAGCTTCATTCCCTCTCGAACCTCTTGCATCATCGTGCCGGATGAGTCACTGGATTTCAGCAGAGGTTTGTCGGGTAGGGTGAACCAGCATGCGATGCCCAGCGCCACCATGACGCCCCCATTGATCATGAAAGCGACCTCTAAGCCCAGAACGCTGTATCCCAGTAGAGCGTACAGACCCAATGTAATGGCATTCTGAAGGAACTCAATCAGACCTCGTCCGCCCTCGAGGATCCCGAAAACCTTTGATTGTTGATCGTCTGAAGTGGATTTTCTGACTGACGACAAGACAGCGGGCCAAAATGCGCCTTCGCAACAGATAGCCAAAACCAGCAGTAAACCCAGCAACACATTAAAGTCAGAGGTTTTTCCCAGAAAGAAGGTGGTAATACCACCAATAATCATTGGAATCGAAATAAGCTTTTGCGGCGCAAATCGGTCTTGAGCCCACGACAGGGCCACATACATGAAGTTGCTTGCCAGTCCGTAAATCGATAGCAATAAGCCAAATTGCGTCTTGGAGACATCCCATAATTCTAGGATCTGCGGAAGCAGCACGCCCTTCATGGCCAATAGGGCAAACATGAACTGCGAGCACAGTGTAATAAGCACAAAGTTAAGAAATATTCGGCGCGATGCGAAAACAGGTTCGGTTGGCGAGTGGGGAGCGAGGTTCATGGCATCGTCTTATTTAAGGCTAAGACCGGCACTATAACAGTCGTTAAAAGCACCGCGAGTATCTTTTTGTAGGGTCGATTTGGACTATTTGGCCTGCTCGTTTTTCGAGATAGTCTGGCATGGCGCAATAGCCTTGTGAAACGCGCAAGACGTTTGCTTAACAAGAAGGTTTATAAAAAAGGTCGCCTTACCGTGAATGATTCAGCACAGAGCGCTTCAAGCTCTGCACCGCATAGTTTGTATTCAAATCGTTATCGATATTACGTCCTCGCACTGCTGACGTTGGGCTATGTATTCAATTTTGTCGACCGGCAAGTCATGACCATTCTTATCGAGCCAATTAAGGCCGAGTTTGGAGCGACAGATACGCAAATGGGTTTTTTATCCGGACTTGCGTTCGCGCTGTTTTATGCCACTTTAGGTATTCCTGTGGCTCGTTTGGCTGACCGATGGTCGAGGCGTAATGTGCTTACCATCTCCATGACTACCTGGAGTGCAGTCACAGCTTTGTGTGCAACCGCTACTGGTTTCTGGCATCTGCTAATCCTGCGTATCGGCGTCGGGGTCGGCGAGGCGGGTGGCACACCACCTTCACAGTCATTGCTCGCGGACTATTTTCCCCCGGAAAAGCGAGCCTTCGCCCAGGGCATTCTGGCAACCGCTCCAAATATTGGCATTTTGGTGGGATTGTTTGGTGGTGCATTGATTGCTGAGGCCTACGGCTGGCGCACGGTGTTCTTGGTATTCGGTATTCCCGGTGTCTTGTTAGCGATCCTCATACAATTAACGGTTAAAGAGCCACCGAAGCTCAAGGCATCGTCTGAAGTGGTCGATCAGGGGCTATTCAGCGCTCTAAAGCACATTGTCAGATTGCCATCCTTTCCCCATCTCATGGTGGGTGTGGGCTTCACCGGTATTGCAGGTTATGGCCTAGGGGTTTGGTCGCCAAGCTTCTTGGTGCGAGTGCACTCAATGAGCTTAGTCGATGCGGGTTTGTATCTAGGGCTCATTGGGGTATTCGGCGGTGGTTTAGGAACCATCTCTAGCGGATTAATGGTCGATGCTCTCGCGCGTCGAGACCGCCGATGGCAGTTGTGGGTGCCAGCCATTGGGATTTTTCTTGCCCTACCGACCCAGCTCGCGTTTTTGTTGTGGCCTGTGGAGCATAGGTTGATGATCGGCTCAGTCGATCTGCCCTTTGCACTTGTCTTCATGGGGTTGTCGGCAGTTTTTGCCAGCTTTTGGATAGCTCCGAGCTATGCAGCGGTTCAGAACCTCGTACCCCAACACTGGCGAACTCAGGCCTCCGCCCTCATGTTACTGGCGATCAATCTGTTGGGAATGGGCCTCGGTCCTCTGTTTGTCGGCATATTAAGCGATGGATTTTCTGCTTACGGCGATGATTCCGTACGCTATGCATTGTCGATTGGCGTCAGCTTAAGTGTGGTCGGGGGCATTGCCTATCTTAGTGGCAGCGCGAACTACGCCAGAGCAATAGCCCAAATTGAAGCAGGTTCGCATGGATAAGCCGCTGTCAGCGCCTCCTTGGCGCGGCCCGCTCATGAAATTGATACCTTATCCAGCTGATGTGTTGCCCGCTTTGTACTGCGTCGCCATGGCAGCGCAGCGTACGGCGTCGTTAGACTAGTAGAATCCAGAGGTTCGAGGGAGAGTTACTATGAGATTTTTCGACTGGCATCAAAGACAGACCGAATGGTGGCTGGATCGTTTTGGAATGACACCTTATACAGCGCTTTGGTTTGCTTACATCAAAGGTGTGATCACGACGCTCCTAGTGCTCTGGGCGCTTGGTTATTTCTAACGTGAAAGTTTGGCGAGATCGGTGGGAGGAAATACGCCCGGACGATGCCCGGGCGCACAGTGAGGTTACTCGCCAGAGGCCATAACCGAGTCTTTAACAGCAAGTAAGAAGTTCGCTACCACTAATCCAGCAATCATTACCGCAATATTATCAATAATGCTGTTCAATGGCGCACCAACGGCAGGTATAGCATCAAGCTGGTTGGCCACTGTCGGCATTGCAACTGCTGCGATGGTGTAGGCCATACGACCTGCCATGTCTGCAGTAGGGTTCATGAAACCGCTGACTAATCCCAAAACGACGAGGATTAAGGCGGAGTAAGCAGCGAGTTGACCGACAAATACGGCGGCAATCGCAACTACTACACCAACGGCTGTTAAGATTTGGTTAACGTTCATAGTCTTATCCTTATTGTTAACAAGTATGTCACTGTGCTCACCCTGCCCCATATCCGATGCTGTTGTAATTATCGGAGGCTAAAAAGTAGACAGCTCGTCCACCGTAACAACAGAAACGTCTTAATTGGGAATTTTACCGCTAAAAAAGCCCTTTTTATCGCAATTTTTACGTTTTTCGTCTGCGCGACTTCCACGTTCCACCGTACTGGTAATCTTTTCCTGAAGCCTGCCTGAACGCGTTGAGACAACCTTCGCATCTAAACGCCCACTCCGCGTGGGTCTTAACCTTACTGCGATACAAAACAGGCAAGTTGGCTTTGCAGTCTGAACAGTGTTTCTCTCGTGCTGATCTCGTTGCCATGCGGTTGCTTCGACCAATCGGATTGACTAACTTCAGTGATGTTACTAAGTCATTTCACAGCGTTTTGACGCTGTTCATGGTGTAAACTCGTGTTATCTA
>JAACDF010000206.1 GCA_009937065.1 Gammaproteobacteria bacterium
CAGCGTGCTGTACTCGGGCTCCGTCGCTGTTTTAAAGCTTTTTGCTCTGCCCGATTTGCTTGGCCTGAGCTATAGCTCCTCACTGGCCGTCACCGTATTTCTTATCGGCACAGTTGGCGCACTTTACGCAATTTTAGGGGGATTAAAGGCAGTTGCTGTCTCGGACACATTGAACGGCCTTGGCCTCCTTATCATTGGTGTCACCGTCCCACTTCTGGGACTCCGACTACTGGGAGGCGACGTGGTGTCCGGCATCGACATCGTGGTGAGTCAGCACCCCGAAAAGCTGAATGCCATTGGTGGTCCGAGTGATCCCACACCCTTTGGCACACTGTTCACGGGCATGATCTTCGCGAATCTGTTTTATTGGTGCTCAAACCAATACGTCATCCAGCGTACGCTCGCCGCAAGCAGCTTTTCAGAGGGCCAAAAAGGCGTATTGCTGTCTGGCTATTTCAAAGTGCTAGTTCCCTTTTTCATGATGATCCCTGGGGTCATTGCCTATCACCTCTACGGTCCGGGACTCGGCTCGATTGATCTCGCCTATCCGCAGTTAGTGAAAGACACCTTGCCTGTCTGGGCGCTGGGATTCTTCCTCGCGGTTTTACTAGGCGCAGTGTTTAGCTCGTTCAACTCGCTGATCAATAGCGCAGCTACGATGCTGACACTCGATGTCATCCACCCCCTGTCAAAGAAGCCGCTAGCTGACATCACACTGGTACGCATTGCCAAAGTAGCCAGTGTGGGTATCGCCGTCGTCTCGCTGGGCATCGCACCCCTGCTTCAATTTGCACCAGAGGGTCTCTGGCAAATCATTCGCATTTTTACTGGTTTCTATAACATCCCCACCATCGCCGTCGTACTCGTAGGTATGCTCACCACTCATGTGCCTGCACTGGGGGTAAAGCTCGCGATTGCATTTCATATCGTCGCCTACGGGCTGTTTCAGTTCGTGTTTAGGGAGTCGATTGACCTGCACTTTCTGCACCTTTACGCAATTCTCTTCGCCGCCGAGATTGGCCTACTGCTCTTGATAGGATGGTGGCGCCCCAAATTAGACACTCGCGATGAGCAGGCAAATGAGGACACTGAAGAGCTCCGCCCACCACCGGTCGATATGACACCCTGGCGTTTTGCACGGGCCTGCTCCTTCTCACTCTTGTCGTGTGTCGTTTTTCTCTATCTGTTGTTTTCGCCCGTTGGAATCGCTGGTACCGCGGTCGAGGATGGCGTGTCTTTATTCATTGCGCTGGTAGCTGTTCTGCTCGCGTTGAATAGTGTCGTATGGTGGCGGTCATTCACCACTGCACGTGCATTGAGGTCATCGCATCCGTGAAGGAACAGCTAGACATCATCATCTCTGACTTACAAGCGAGTATGGGCCGAGATGCTCCTGAGTCAGCCAACGCGAGTGAGAGCGAGAGGAGTGTCGGCAAGCCTGGCTACGCCATCATTGGGACGGGGATGATGGGTCGAGAGCATATTCGGGCTGTCTTGCAGCTGAAGCAGGCGCGTATCGTTGGCATTTTCGATGAAGATCCGGTCAGTATCAGGCGCGCGCTTCGTGAGTTTTCTCAATCAGGACATCAAGAGCCAGCGGTCTACTCTGATCTCGAAGCACTAACTAACGATGAGCGCGTTGATGGCATTTTGATTTGCACGCCCAACTTCACGCATCGGCAAGTATTCGACGCTGTAAAGCATACAAAGAAGCCAATCTTTCTCGAAAAACCAATGGCAACAACCCTAGAGGATGCCATCTACTTGGCGGAGGCATCGCTCAGTTACCCATCTTCGATTCTTCTTGGAATGCAGTATCGCTACAAATCGCAGTACCAGCTGGCGTTAAACGCAATAAACAAAGGCGATGTCGGTTCCGTAAAGATGATCAGCCTCTGTGAATATCGGCCGGCCTTTCTTCCCAAAGTGAAGGAGTGGAATAAATTCGCTGTTTATTCGGGCGGCACCTTGGTTGAAAAGTGCTGCCACTACTTCGATCTCATGAATCGCATTGCGGCCTCGCTGCCGGCCCGCGTATTTGCCTCGGGTGGGAGAGCCGTGAACTTTAAGGATTTCAGTTACGAAGGCCGGGCATCGGACATCGACGACCATGCACTCGTCATCGTCGAGTATGAAAATAGGGTAAGAGCGCAATTTACACTCAACATGTTCAGTGAGGAGCTTTATGAAGGCCTCACTGTCAGCGGGGACCGCGGAACCCTTCGTGCTGAAGAACAGGCGAGTTTCAAGCCTGGACGAGAGTCCTCATCCAAGATCACGGTTGAAGTGCCGGGACATGCCGCCTACGACGGCTTCGACTGTACTTTCCCGGAGGCTATTGAATCGGGTGGACATTACGGCTCTACATTGTTCGAGCACGTACGCTTCGCCAACAGGGTTCGAGGCCAGCAAAGCGATGGCGCCTCTTGTGCAGAGGGACTGTGGGCTATTATTACGGCATGGATGGCGCAGGAGTCTATACGGACAAGTACGGTGGTTGATGTCCGAGAGACACTTGCCCGTCTGGGTATAGACCCCTTTGGTGAGGGCCTCATTCCAGATATCAATCAGCGCCACATATCAGACGAGGCGAACCTTTCATGACCGCGCCGCATATACCCATCCTCAGGCCGGAGCAACTACCGATTTCGCTCGGCACGCCCTTGGACGGCCGCTCAAAAACCGTGGTCAGTGACCTCATCAATCCCTACGGGTTTGTAGTCTTCAGAGGCTACGATGTTAGCTCTGATCAGGAGTTCCACGACTTCATCGAATGTTTTGGTCTCCCCAACTTCACCTATGCTGAATCGTTCTCTAACGCTGTCAGGCGCAATCGCACACCGCGCGTATTCACCGCGAACGAAGCGCCGCCTGAGATCGAAATTTTCCTGCATCACGAAATGGCACAAACGCTCGTCTTTCCCGGTCAGCTATTTTTCTTCTGTGAACAAGCCCCGACTGGGGGAGGAGCAACACCCATTGGTCGATCGGATCTCGCGCTTGTCGAACTCGAGAAAGCGCGACCGGATTTTGTGGCAAAACTGAGGAGCCTAGGCGTGCGATATCGCAATGCCATGCCCGACTCTGCTGACCTGGCATCAGGTCAGGGTCGCAGCTGGAGAGACACGCTCAACGTGGCGGATCGGAAACAGGCGGAGCAGCGCCTCACAGAGTTAGGTTACAACTTCCGATGGCTGGATGACGGCGGGATATCGGTCCAAACACCAGCGCTGCTAGCGGTGGATGAGTTCGGTCGCGGTAAGGACGTGTTCTTTAACCAAATCGTGGCCGCCGCAGCGGGCTGGACCAATGACGAGAGCGATGAAGATCCACGGCTGTGTTATGGCGATTACAGCCGTATTGATCAGGCTGATTTAGACGCAGCAATAGCCGCGTCCTACGAACACACCGTGGATCTGGAATGGCAGACCGGCGACATTGCACTTTTGGATAACCTGAAGGTGATGCATGGCAGGCGACCCTTTTCTGGCAGACGCTCTATCTTGGCGTCACTGTGCACACCCATATCGCGTCCAAGCCTTGCCTTGTAACGTCAGCGGCAAAGACCGTTAACAAGAGACCGTTAAAAAAAGACCTCTGAAAGAGTTCGAGCACTCCCGGCGTCACTAAACCCGGTATTACTTAAAGGAATTGCGAAAGTTTAAACTCTGCCATCGCCTCGTAATGCAACATCATATCTGCGGCCAAGGCACGATCCGTCTCATCGAGCTGCGGCGATGACGAGGGCGGCGATGAAAACCCTGTTGATGACTCAACAGCTGCATACCAATGTGACGCCCAGACACCGTCAGTAGATCTGCTACCCGCGTTCCATCGAGTCATCGCACCCTCGCACCAAGGCACGTCGAGCGCCACGCAGAGCTGTCGGAGCATGTGCGCCGGATTGTTTAAAATGTCCAAGCTGTCCACGACTGGCGGACGCTCCCCGGTGATAGCAGTGATCTCCTCAAACAATTCGCGTTGCCGAATAATGCCAATATCGTCCGCGGACACTGAAGGCATCTTCTGCCGGTAAGAGGCGATGACTCGCTCTGGCGAACGAATCAAAAACACATGCTTCAGATCACGGGTCCACGACAGATCCACCCCCCGGGGCATGTGATGTGTCATGTGTTTCTCATATTGAATTGCTATCGGTGACCCAGAGGACAATGCATCGACCACAGCCTCTCGAGTGATTGGCTGACTCGCAATGATCTCATCGCGCATGGGGTGGTGCGCACCCGACTCGATCAGATAGCAGGCGTAAAATGGCTCATCAACAACACGGCAATCAGGGCGCGAGCCCCAGGAGCGCATCATTGCTGTGGAAATATTTCTCGGACCCGACCAACCGGCAATACGGACTGTCATCTCAGTTGCCACAGTTCTCCGGCATTCCACTCTCACTGACAACCAACTCTTTGTAGAGCGCCTGAAGTCGATCAACCATAGGGCCGCGCTTCGTATGCGTCATGGTTCGGCCGTCGACTTCAAATACGGGTGTCAACCCAGCAAACGTACCTGTGACGAATGCTTCATCGGCTCCATAGACCTGCATCAGCGAGAAGTTCTTCTCGTAGACCGGAATGCCGTTCGCTTTACAAACGTTGATGACGTTACGCCGCGTAATACCGTCGAGGCAATAATCACCCGATGACGTCCATACTTCCCCATCGCGCACGATAAAGAAGTGCGTGGAGTTGCACGTGGCAACGTGACCATGAGGATCCAACATCAGGGCTTCGTCATACCCCGCCTTGGCTGCCTGAATGCACCCGAAAATGCAGTTCAACTTTGAATGGCTGTTAATCCTGGGGTCCTGCACATCGGCATAGCCACGACGGGTATAAACGGTGTAGAGCCGCAGACCGCGGTCATTAAGACTTGGGTCAGGCGCCTTGTATTCGGGAATGATAACGATGGTTGGGCCGCCAATCGTTACCGCAGGGTCCTGATACGGAGTCGATTTAACACCTCGGGTGACCATGAGGCGGATGTGAACATGATCTGTCATTTGATTTGCCTGAAGCGTTTGAAACAAACGATCAGCCAAGTCGTGCTGCGACAAACCCATAGCCAAGTCGAGCGCTTTGGCACCCTCCCATAGCCGTTTGAGATGCCGCGTTAAGAAGGGAATGGAGCCATTATGAACACGCAAACCTTCCCAAATACCATCGCCTAGAATAAAGCCACTGTCGAATACAGAAACCGTAGCCTGCTCACGAGGAATCAAGTCCCCGTTAATGTTGATGAGGATCGATTCGTTACGGTTGTCGGGGGCATAAGTATGGGTGCTGTTCGCCATCGGGCATCACTCCTGCAGTAGGCCGTTAAGTCTGCTGACTGGCTTACGCGGGCGCAAGTATTTCGCTGAGCGGCAAGCATTCTTGACGATCCGCCCCATTGCCGTGGCTTCATCCCCATAGGGGCGAGGAAAATGGCCGACAGGCTTTTTCTAAAGCAAGATTTAATGCGGTTTTATGGTTTATCGCGCTGAAAGTCCCAGTCATCGAATTTAACTCACTCCAAAATAGCGCGCTGTGAGATAACAAGATTGGATTTCTCCCTATTTTAATTTTAAAACCGAGATCAGCAACAGGATTTAACTATGAATTCGATGACACGGATCATTTCCCGAGCACTGGTGGGCAGCCTGCTAGTTTTTATCGCCGCGTGTTCCGACAGCGGCGACGGTGTTCTTTACAACGGCGATCTGCCAAGCGCTCCTGAAGCGAGCACACCAGCGCCAGAACCATCACCCGGCAATATTGTCGAGGTGGCCACGGCGGCAGGAAGCTTCCCTACTCTGCTAGCAGCCGTTGAGGCCGCTGGTCTGGTGGATGCACTGTCAGACGACGGCGCTTCACTGACTGTATTTGCACCCACCGAGGAAGCGTTTGCAGCGTTACCTGCCGGCACGCTCGATGCGCTGTTGGCAGACCCAGAAGCGCTAGCTAACGTCCTGACATACCACGTACTCGATAGCGAAGTGGGTGTCGGTGCGGCGCTTGATCTCGCGCCAACTACGGTAGCCACTTTGCAAGGCGGTGATGTTGCGCTGACCAAGCGGGATAACGACTATCTCTACGTCAACCTTTCACAGGTTGTTGACTACGATATCGAGGCATCGAACGGTGTCATCCACGTCATTGACTCCGTGTTATTGCCACCCGATCTCACACCTTCAACAATGACGATTGCCGAAATCGCCACTGCGGATGGCAACTTCGATACGCTGGTTGCAGCACTCACTGCTGCTAACCTGGTAGGCACTGTCAACGACCCAGATGCATCGCTGACTGTATTCGCGCCCACCGATGCAGCGTTTGAAGCGCTAGGTGAAGCAACGGTTAACTACCTTCTAAACAACCTCGAGATCCTCGAAAGCACCCTTCTCTACCACGTAGTGGCGGGTGCCGAATTGACGTCAATCGATGCTATTGCTGCAACAGGCACGTCCCTCGAGATGGCGAACGGTGACGAGGCCATGATTTCTCTCGGCGAATCGGGTCTGATGATTGAAGGCGCAAACATTGTCACCACTGACATTGTTGCTTCAAACGGCATCATCCATGTCATCGACGTTGTTCTTGAAGCGCCTAGCGCCACCGGAGCCCCACTCGCTGTAACTCTGGCGGCTGACGGTTCATTCTCAACACTGGCAGGGCTGATCGAAGAGGCAGGTCTGACCGACGAACTCATGGATCCCAATGCCAACGTGACTATCTTTGCGCCGACTGACGATGCGTTTGCTCAGATGAAGGCTGCCGGCATGTTCACCAAGGTTCTTGGTAAAGAGACGGGCGAGCACCTCGCCGACTTCACTACCGGATCATTTGGTGATGCGGTTGTTGACCCAGAAACTGAGACCTACACTTTCCCAACAGGTGCTCAAGACTGGGCCGGTTTTGCTAATAACGCGGACATCTACCCACTGACGTTTGAAGAAGGGGGTTCGATTACCTTTACTGCATCAGCGGCAACACCTACCAATGTGCGATTCCGTTTTGAGTATTTGCCCTACCCTGACGTTGATCCCGCCTATGACGCTGATCCGATCCTGATCGACAGCACAGAGCCCATGGAATACACCATCGAGATTCCATCTCAGGGTGAGAATACATTCTCTTCATTCCTGCTCTACATTGTTGAGCGTGATCAGCCCGTCATGGTGAGCAACGTTGTTGTAAGCAATGACACAACGCCCCCACCAGAGCCTGACTCAGACCTAGTGAACCTACTTTCGTACCACGTATATGGCGATACGGTTTACTCGGGCGACGCCATTGCTCTGGATGGCAACTCAATTGAGATGCTGAATGGCGAAATGGCTGACATCTCTGTCATGGATGGCAATCTGTTCATCAATGATGCACGAGTTACTACTGCGGATATCGCAGCAGGTAACGGTGTTATCCATGCGATCAACAAGGTTCTAACATTGCCTGGTGGCCCGACATCTGTTGTTGCCGACTTTACGACGGGCGCCTTTGGTGATGCTGTTGTAGACCCTGAGACAGAGACGTATACCTTCCCAGCGGGCGCTCAGCCATGGGGTGGTTTTGCTAACAACGCAGACATTTACCCCCTGTCGTTCCCAGAAGGTGGCTCTATCACCTTTACAGCATCGGCAGCGGTAGCAACTAACATCCGCTTCCGCTTCGAGTATCAGCCCTACCCCAACGTGGATCCGGCCTACGATACAGAGCAAGTGCTGATCGATAGTACCGAGCCCATGGAGTACACCATTGAGATTCCATCTCAAGGTGAAAATACGTTCTCCTCGTTCCTCCTGTACCTAGTGGAGCGCGACCAGGCTGTCACCGTCAGCAATGTTGTAGTGACGAGTGGTGTTGAGCCAGAGCCAGAACCAGAGCCACCAGCGAATGGTGTGTTGGCTGACTTCACAACGGGCGCGTTTGGCGACACTGTTGTTGATGCGGAAACTCAGACCTACACCTTCCCAGCTGGCGCTCAGCCATGGGGTGGCTTTGCTAACAATGCAGCGATCTATCCACTGACCTTCACTGACGGTGGTACGTTGACCTTTACTGCAGCGGCAGACGTGCCTACGCAGATCTACTTCCGATTTGAGTTCCAGCCTTATCCGAACGTAGACCCCGCGTACAACACGGCCAACGTATTGATCGACAGCGCTGAACCCACTCAGTACAGCATTGATATCCCCTCTCAGGGTGAGAACACCTTCTCCTCGTTCCTGCTGTACATCGTGGAACGTGATCAGGCTGTGATGGTGAAAGATGTCATGGTTGCTTCGGCAGAAGCGATGGAAGCACCAACGAATGATGCGACGGCTGATTTCACCACAGGCGCTTTCGGTGACACTGTTGTTGATGCAGAAACCGAAACCTACACTTTCCCAGCCGGCGCTCAGGCTTGGGGTGGTTTTGCTAACAATGCGGAGATCTACCCACTGAGCTTCCCAGAGGGTGGCTACATCACATTCACTGCATCGGCCGCAGTAGCGACAAATGTTCGCTTCCGCTTTGAGTTCCAGCCGTATCCCAATGTGGACCCTGCTTACGACACGGCGAGTGTTTTGGTCGATAGCACTGAGGCAATGGAGTACACGATTGAGGTGCCGTCTCAAGGCGAAAATACCTTCTCGTCATTCCTCCTCTATCTGGTGGAACGTGATAGCCCCGTCACGATTACGAATGTTGTGGTTTCAAGCTACATACCCGCTCAGTAATCAGACATAGCAACAAATAAAAGGCGGCCAATGGCCGCCTTTTTTATGCCTAAAAAACAGAGCGGCTGCACCCCAGTGAAGAAGCTGTAACGCCCGCTGTGGTGAATATGATTGGTGCGATGTCATCGAGGCCTATCTCTCATCCTGGCAAAGTGATAGCTCAAATGTATCGTGCTTTGATGAGCGTGCCCCTATTAACGTTATAGGCCGTTTCGTGTCTTCTCTATCACATCGGAATTTGCCGGCATTGAAAAGCTAACCCCGTCTCGCCCTACCGTGTAG
>JAACDF010000207.1 GCA_009937065.1 Gammaproteobacteria bacterium
ATGCCATTCTTGTTTCATTACTCGAACCGGACAGTGAACTCTACAATTCAGGAATCGTTGATGTCTCCCACCGCTACACCAAAATGTATGTCATTCGCCCCCAGTTCTTCATTCCCATGATTACCCTTCTGCGCAATGCAGCGATGAACTCGCTGCAATACAAAGCCGAGCTCGCACTGGTCAAATCTCAGAGCATAGATGTGACCGAATTTGAGGACAAATTGGAAACCTTTAAAAGCGGCTTTGCACGCAATTACGATCTGGCATCTCGAAAGTTTGAGGACGCTATAAAAGAAATCGATAATTCTATTAAACACCTCCAAAAGACGAAAGACGCCCTACTCGGCACCGACCGTAATCTTCGCCTCGCCAACGACAAAGCTCAGGACGTCACTATCAAAAAACTTACTCGCGGCAATCCGACCATGAAGGCAAAGTTTGATAATTTAAGAGAAGGCACTTGAACCTGTCCTGATGAAATTTATTAAATCAACAATTATCAGCTTAAAAGTTATTTCCAATGTCATCTAATCAGCCATCTCCCAGCCAAAAAGTCATCAAGCAATATGCTGAAATTCGACATATTGTAGCGTATTTAGGCGAGAAGGAGCAGTTTGCTTGGTGGGCAACCACTACGCTCTCAGCTACGGGTCGTAAATATCATAGCATGCTCTTTCCTAGATCAGCAACGCTTAGCACTACCCTTGCAGCCACCAAGGCTGCAGAGACGCATCATGACGATCTACTGGGCAGAAAGCGGTCGTTCCATCTATTTCGTATGCCATCTGAGGTCGAACAATCTTTTCATGCGCACTATCGAAACGACACGGATACATTTAATGTGTATGGCAAGGATAATGCGCTCGCACGTTTAGTTGAGATCGCAGGCGAAGAAAAACAAGTTGCAGAAGGGCCGGTTCAGGTAGGAACTCAAAAGCAGATCCGTGCTACCAAATCTATCCAAGCGCTCGCAGGGCACTACGCACATGCATTCAAAACTGGAGTAACAGTCATTCCCTTCTTTGCAGATGCCTGAATTTTACACCACCCAGTTTCAAGCTGGCCTAGGCATGGTTGAAGAATGTCGATCATTCCTGGAGCTATGGGAACCAGAGGATACAGTTAAAACCCTTGAGGTTAAGATTCTAGATGAAGGTATTTTACCTGATGTAACTGCTCGTCGTGTCCGCAACCTAGTCGCTGAAATGTGGGCACCGCGCTTCCTTCCGAATGAGGCTCTGCCAGCTCGTGACCTGAAAATAATACTCGGGTCACTGAACCGAGACTCGCTCTCTCAGCTTTGTATGCTTTTTACTGCACGCGCCCAACTCATTTTCCATGAGTTCATGAGCCAGCTCTACTGGCCGCGCTACGAGTCAGGACGGACTATTATATCCCGCGATGAAATCAAAGAATTCATCATAGAGGCGATGGACGAAGGTAAAATGCAGAAACGTTGGTCCGATTCGACTTTGCACCGCGTTACAGGCTACCTAGCTGGAACGGCTATTGATTTTGGCTTCATGTCTCGCTTACCAAACTCCAACTACGAACTGGACCCGCCGATCATCCCCCCAAATGTCGCCCTGTATTTAGCCTACAACTTACACTTCTCAGGCTTATCCGACGGGGATGCACTCGCCCACGAAGACTGGCAGCTCTGGGGCATGAACTCACACGACGTATTACGTCAGCTTCAATACCTCGGCCGCGAAGGGCATTTTATTGTGCAGGGATCCGTCGAATTAGTGCGGCTTAGCTGGACTTACAAAACTAGAGAGGAACTGTTAAATGCGATCGCTCGATGAATCATTCCAGGAACTTCGTTCGAAAATAAAACAAGGCCGAGAGCTCAACTTTGTTAGCTTCGAACCGATCTACTACTTAGTCTTTGACCCCTCGGAAATCCTAGAGGCTAAGCGCAAGCTCCGATCCTGGAAAGCCACCCTATCTAGGAAGGACAACTTCAAGGTCGAAGAGTTCTCGATTGCTCAAGAAATTCACAAGATCATAGACAATCATGAAGAAAAGGAAGAATGGATCGAGCACGAGCAATATGCCGGATATGTCCCAAGCGAATATAGCAACACAATAAAGGAAGTCATTCTCGAGGACGGGGAGATTATCGGTAAGATCAAGACAAAGCTGCAAAAGCTATCAGAGCATAGTAATGGTCTACTACTCGTGACCGACGTCGAGGCGCTCCACTCCTTTCTACGAATAGGCCAAGTTGAAGCAGAGCTGCTTGGACAATTCAATATTCCCACAGTCTTCCTCTATCCCGGCATGCGCACTGGTAAAACCGGACTCAAGTTCCTTGGCTTCTATCCCGACGACGGCAACTATCGCTCCGTTCATATTGGCGGCTAATTTTATATAATAAGATGAAAATTAAAGATACATTCGACCCCCGTAAGGACATCAATCGCCGGATTGAAAAAGTGATCAGCTATGCAGCTGACCAGCCGGAGTCCTTGCAGACTGAAATTTCTGAATACGTCGTTACGGAGCGTATTGAAGATAACTTCGATCGTTTACTCAACCACATGCAACAATCGATGGAGGCCGGCGGAGTCAACGACATAGGTGTCTGGGTATCAGGCTTCTATGGTTCAGGTAAGAGCTCGTTTACAAAATACCTCGGCTTTGCACTTGACGAGCAGCGCACCATCGGCGACCAGCCATTCATTGACTACCTTAGTAACCAATTTACAAAGGTCGGCACGCGCCAGCTACTCAAGAAGCTAGCTAAAAACCACTCCGCAACCGTTGTTCCGATCGACTTGGGCGCGGACCAAATCGCTGGCGCCACTATGGAAGAGATCTCGACCGTGCTGTATCACAAAGTGCTTTCTCATGTCGGCTACTCCTCTAAAGACCAGAAAGTCGCTCAGTTCGAGCTCATGCTGGATCAGGAGGGTAAATACGATGAGTTCAAAGTAGAGGCGGAAAGGCTCAAAGGCCGGCCATGGTCCAAAATCCAGAACCGCCCCATGAGCGCGCTGTCGATTGCAGCACAACTAGCCCCTAAATTCTTTCCTGCAGAATTTCCCGATGCCGAATCGTTCCGGAACCTAAGCCTCAGCGAAGGCCGCTCGGAAAAAGAGCGCGTCCGCGACATGCTAGATATTCTCAGAAAAAAGAGTGGCAAAGAGTACATCATCTTTGTGCTCGACGAGGTTGGTCAATACGTGGCCTCGCGCCAGAACTTGATTCTTAACCTCGATGGACTCGCTCGAAATCTAAAAGAGATCGGAGAGAGTAAGGTCTGGCTGTTTGCCACTGCGCAACAGACGCTCACCGAGGACAACCCACGCGCCGTGCTCAATGCACCCGAGCTCTACCGCCTCAACGCCCGATTCCCGATACAAATCGACTTAGAAGCCGATGACATTCGCGAGATCTGCTACCGACGACTACTTGGCAAGTCCGAATCTGGCACAGCCACACTAGAGCAACTCTTCGACAGCGTTGGGCAAAAGCTACGCCTCAACTCCAAGCTCAAGGACACCAGCTACTACGACTCCGACCTGGATAAGACGACCTTCATCAACCTCTACCCATTCTTGCCGCATCACTTTCAGGTGCTCCTCGAACTTCTGGGACGCCTGGCAAAGACCAGTGGCGGCATCGGTCTACGTTCAGCAATCAAGATCGTCCAGGATGTGTTGATCGATCCCATCGGTCTGCGTGATGGCCAGGATCCCCTCGCTCACCTCGAAGTCGGCACCCTCGCCAACACCGCCACGATCTACGATGGCTTGAAGAAAGAGATCGAGCGCTCCTTTCGCAATGTGGTGGGAGCTGTCTCCAAGGCCGAGCAATCCTTCGGACCTGAGTCAACGGAAGCTTCCGTAGCCAAGAGCATCGCGATACTACAGATCCTCAACAATCTCCCAGCGACCGAGCATAATATCGCGGCCTTGATGCACCCTAGCGTCGATGCCGATTCCTTGCTCGAACCAGTCATCGCGGCACTGAAAAAACTTGAAAGCGAGCAAGCAATCCCACTGTCCTGCAAGGATGGCCAATACCGCTTCCTCAGCGATGCGATTTTGGGAATCGAACAAGAAAAACGCGCACTGACGGTTCGTGACAGCGATCGCAAAAGCGCCATGAACAATCGTATTCGCGATCTCTTTCTACCTAAACCGACTGCACGCATTACAGGTAATCGCAACGTGTCATCCGGGCTCAAGGCACTCCACGGCGCACAAGTGATCAGCCTCGAAGGTGAGCGTGAAGCCGTGCACTTTGTGGTATCACTGATCGATGGATCGGATTACGAGCATCAGATCAACCAACTCCTGAGTGATTCCTGCGAGCGGTCTAATGCTAAGCTCATCTACCTGATCGCCAAGCGTCCACAAGGGCTGGATGATCAGCTGGTTGAATCGAAGCAGTGCGAAGAAATTTTCAAGAAGCACCGCCACTCGCTCGAAAACGACATTAAAGACTACGCAGAGGGACAGCATCAAAACGCCTCACACATCCTTACCGAAGTCGAGCGAACTCTCGGTAAGGCATTCAAGAACGGCAGTTTCATCTTCCGCGGTCAGCGCACCGCGGTTTCCGAACGCAGCCAGGACCTTAAGGAAGCCTGTAACAAGGAGCTCAGCGAAGCTGCGTCTGCAATCTTCGATAAGTATGTAGAAGCACCGATCGCAGTCGGTGCGCAGCTACCTGAGAAATTCCTACGAGCAGACCTACAACATCTCTCGAGTTCCTTGGATCCACTCACCCTATTCTCGATCGATGGAGGCCATCCGAAGCTGCAAGCAGCTCATCCCGCAATCAGTTCGATTCGTGAATACCTTGAAACACGAGGTGAACAAAGCGGCAAAGCGATCCTGGATTTCTTCTCGGACCCCCCATACGGCTGGGCAAAGGACACCACTCGTTACCTACTGGTCGCGATGCTGTCAGGCGCTGAAATCAAGCTTCGCGTCTCTGGCGATGAAATCACCGTAGTGGGTGATGTTGCGGTATCCGCGATGAAGACTAACCAGAGCTTCTCGAAAGTGGGTGTCGCACTGCGTGCGATCAAACCTGACCCGGAGCGCATCATGCGGGCTGCGGAACGGATCACCGACCTTACCGGCGAGCGGGTGCTCCCAACCGAGAAGTCGATCAGTGAAGCAGTTATGCAGCACTTTCCCGATCTGCAAACACGCTACTCCGGGCTCGGCAGTCAGCTCTCTACCCTTGATCTCTCAGATGATGACCGCCTCAAGAATATTGGCTGCACCATTGCACAGCTCATAAAAACAGATGGTTCTGATGCCCCCAAAGATTTGGGCTTGGAGGAATGCCAGTTAGTTGACGATCTCAACTG
>JAACDF010000208.1 GCA_009937065.1 Gammaproteobacteria bacterium
GAGCAGCACATCGAGCTGGCCAAGCACTTCGGTGACATTGACGTGCCGCACCCTGTCTACCAAAACCACCCGGAAATACCTGCCATTACGGTACTCGAGAACGATGCCAATCGGCCACCCGACACCAATGACTGGCACAAGGATCTAACCTTCCGGGAGTCGCCCCCCTTCATGTCCATTCTGTATGCGAAGAAGGTTCCCGTGACTGGCGGCGACACACTGTGGGCCAATATGGCTCTGGCCTACGAAAACCTCGCACCCCATATGCGGGACATGCTTGAAGCACTCGAGGCGGTACACGATATCGGCTGCTTTAGAAACGACTATCTCGGCAAGGAGTCCAACATCGAAGCCATGAACGAAGGCGTTCACAGCAACGGTGCCTGGGTACATCCGGTCATGGGGACCCACCCCGTTACGGGCGATAAATACATCAATGTGAATCGCTCGTTTACTCAGCACATCGTGGGCATGCTCAAGGCGGAGAGCGACCGTTTACTCGAGTACCTCTACTCACACATTGATCAACCCGAACATCAGGTGCGATTCCGCTGGCGCGACAATTCAGTGGCCATCTGGGATAACCGCGTGACACAACATTACGCACTTGCCGACTACCTGCCAGATTACCGTTGCATGAACCGGGTAACGGTCAATTCTGATCGGCGCGCTGGCTGAGCCATAACTCAGGTGTGACTCGCTTCCTCGAGGTGGTGTAGGTACCACCTGCAGACCACGATGAGGTAGCTCAAGGCTTCGCGTAATCTCCCGACGCAATAAACTCTATACATAAGTGTAATTAGAGTAATACCAAACCTCGTAGCGCTCAGGACTCTCCATCGCACCACCGATGTGTCGATTCCGCTCGAGTTCGACGACCTTAAGTCTTGGCTAGATAAGCCGCATTGGTCAGACCATTATTACCGGCACCGATAATAATCGCGTCGTGCTTATTAACGCATCGCTTCGCCCGATTTACGGTGACCCATAATCAGGACACACCGACAAACTTTGGTTCGTAAGGGTCACTCAACGGACACTTTGAGACAAGCGTTTTGAGCGTAGACAGGCCACAAAAAAATAACCCGGCCGCAGTATGCGCCGGGTTATTCAGGCGTTATTTGAGACGTTTTGGAGCTACATTTGCTCGATAGCAAATGCGTTAGCTGCTGCCTCAACCACGGTGCCGTCACTGAAAGTCACAGTAATTGCTTCATCGCTGTAGTTGTAGACCACATAACTGGTCACGCCGGCATCCGTCTCAAAGGCCATTGCCGCAGGGTAGTCTGCGGTTAGAACCCCTGTACCTGTCTGAAGCTCACCCAAGGCACGCATGGTGTAAATCCAGTGATAGGTATGCGCGGGCGCTTCCCCGGCTTCTGGCTCGTAGCTAGTAGTAGCCTCAAAGTCAGCAATAGCGGCATCAGCGTCGGTCATCGACCACAGATTCCACCAGAGATCGGTCCACTGACCGTTCGGCAGACCCGATGGCTTGCCGTTGGGTGATTCCTCAAGGCCCAATGTCACGTAGTCATCGAGATAGTCTGCAAACAGACCCACGTGCATGATCAACGGATTCGACGGAAGCCCCTGAATCCCCAGAATGTGCGCAAACGCCGGGCTAAACCAGGTCGAGAATGCACTGCCATCACCCCAGATAATGGAGGTGGTGATGCGTGGATAACCCGGAGGGAAGTTGCGCGCATCCGGATCGCCACCCAGGTACCCATCGATATCGTTCCAGTACTCCCAGTACGTTGCCGAGGTTGATGCGTGCAGGTACATGCCACGCTCCATGATATCGTCGTTCCCTGTCACCAGCCCGTAGAGCACCATGGCACCGTAGGCGTTGGCCGCCTCTGAGGTCGACTCATTGTTGTTTCCGCGAACGAAGTTGGCATGACCCGAGGCCCACGAGAAGCCATTGGCAGGATCAAAGTTGCGCAGGTATGGGAACATTGGGTCGTTCTTCCCACCGGCGTAGTCGCGAATAAGTAGCTCAAACATTTGCCCGTATTGCGCGTCGCTACAGAACGCCTTGTCGACACGACAGACTTCAGCCGCGGCACGAATGAAGTAACCGTAGTGGAAGTGGTGGTCGTTCAATTGCTGATGCGAGGCAAACGACTCCTCCATGCCTAGGAGCGTGCTCCAGTTGGGGTCATAAACAAAGTAGTTTTCGCTATCTAACGTGCCATCACGTTCAGCGCTCATCCAGTCAGAGAGTTCGCCCTTGAGCCAGTCACGCAGTGCGGTGGCTTCATCGACCATGCCCAATTGATCTGCGATAGCTAATACTTCAGACAAGCGACCCACTGCCTTACCATTCCAATAGGTGTCATTGGCGGTATTCCAATAGCCAGTGCCACCGGCAACAAAATCCTCAACCAAGCCTCTCAACTCAGTCTCATTAAGTGAGCCATCGATAAGCGGCAGCGCAGGCAACACCCCCACAGACGGTAAGTCGTAATCGAAGCCAGTCATTGGCGCAAATTTCACGAGACCCCGTGCACTGCGAACCGAGGTGGCATAGCCCATGGCCGGTGCACGCTTCCACTGGAGCGGCATCAAACCTGCGAGTGTCTCAACCGGTGCGTTGTCATCATCGAGGTAGCGATGACTTACTGTCACGGTATTGGTAGAGCGGTCTACCGAATAATCAATCGTGACATGCTTCACTTTGTTACGAGCGTAGCTTTCAAGAGTCTGGCGCACGGATGTGGTTGTTTCTGGCGCCCACACCAAGGTGAAGGTGTTGCCGGGCGCAGAAATCGTGACCGTGTCCGTATCGACGCCGCTGAACGTTGTACCCGCATCACCGACAATCAAGAAGTCATTGCGCTGACCGGCGACGCTACTCCAGATGCCCAAGCTGTCACCGCCCTCATGCCATACGCCCCGCTCACCGCTGTTGGCACGCAGTGTTTTCAGAGTCGGCGTTCCTGAATAAACTTCAAAGAAAACATATGGAGAGCCGTAGACAAAGGTGGCTTCCATGATCAGCGAATCACCCTCGTACCACCCCGCGGTAATAGCTCCTTCGGAGTAATCCAATAATTTGACGTCCATATTGCTGTGCGCATTGTTCGCAATCGCAGCACCATCGAAGACTTCAGCAAATGGATCAGGTACGGCATAACCAAAGCCGCCTGTGTTGGCACCAATACCCGGTGGGATACCCATGAATCGCGCACCACGTTCGGTGAGTCGCGCCATAATCGGATCAGGTGTGATGTAACCCGCGCCGTTAGGGTCACCTATGCGCATTTCACCAATGAACGAGACAGATCCCCACCAACGGTGAGTCATCGTGTGCTTGTTCGCGGCTGCGCCGGCCAACTGCGGATACTTAGGCGTCGGGTCACCCTGAGGCGTTCCGGTTGCCGTATCGCAGAAAGGAATTCCCGGCTCCACCACACCCGCGTTGTAGATCCAGTTGCCGTAGTCATACACACAGCGGTAGCTCGCCGGATTGATGGTATCCGAATAACTGCCAAGCCCCATCTCAGTGAGATTAAAAGGAACCGTGACGGGGGGCGTTACAGGCGGCTCTGCATCCTCATCAAAACCAGTAAATCGGACGTTATCAATCTGGAAGACTGTACTGGTGGTCTCCGTCGCCCAGATAACGATGCCGGTATCCACCTTACTAGTGTCTAATCCTGCGGCTATGAGATTTTGGATTGGGATGACAACCGTTTCCCAGCCATTGGTACCACGAGCCCCCAAGTTTTGGTCCGCCGAAAAGCAACCGGAGGAATACACGCAATCCAGCTTCATGGAGATTTTGGAATCCCCAGATACAACCTTGATATCGAATTCAAAATTGCCTTGTGAGAACCCCGTAAGATCCTGCCCTTGGTTTGCCTTTACAAAGAATCCGGCAAATCTTCCAGAGTCCGAGTGCTCAATCTCCAGCACCTCCCCCCGGTCAGCATCAGTGGCCCATCGCCAGTCAATTGAGGGGCAACTTGCTCCAAAATCATTGTTGCATTCAGACCACGGAGGGTCACGATCTTCATCGAATGCATTCATCCCCGCATCCCACCTAGCATCGACCTCACCGCCTGCTAGAACGAGCTGATCATCGGCATTACCGCCACCACCGCCGGTGGGCGGGGGTTCTGGCTCTGGCTCAGGTTCGAGGACCGTTACCATCCGCTGTACCTGCGAAGAGTTACCGGCCGCATCGGTTGCCGTGTAGGTCAGCGTGTAGGTACCTGCGGCACTTCCAACAGCGCCGGTAATAACCACGTCCAGCGGTCCGTCCACACTGTCACTGGCAATAGCGCCCGCCTCAGCATAAGCCACATCGCTCTCAAGCGTCATAGAGCCACTGCCATTGAGCGTTACCGTTGGCGCCGTGGTGTCCGAAACGGTGACAACCCGCTCGGCAGACGCTTCGTTCCCTGCCGCGTCAGTGGCGTTGTAAGTCAGTGTATAGACACCCGCCGTTGCAATATCTACGGTGCCCGAAACGGTTACTGTTACATCGCCGTCGGTATCGTCATTGGCGGTCGCACCAGGATCTGTGAACTCTGTGCCCTGCTCCACGCGCATTTCTGCCTCACCCGACAGCGTAATCGTGGGTGGTGTCGTATCCGCAGGAGGGGGTGGTGGTTCTACGACCACAGGTGGTGCACTTACGGCACCACCTCCGCCGCCACCGCAGGCAGTGACGAACAGCGCTAAAAACAGTGCTGATAAAAGAGACGAACTCGGAGTGAAACGGTACAACAGTCTCGGCATTTTACTCTCTTTATGTTTATGACGGATTTATGAGGGCATGAACGCGCAGCCGCGTTCACAAGTCAACGCAGCTTGCTGTCATATAAGACAAACCGTCCCCGGCACCGGTCAAACGGGCCGTTATTTAATCCGTTCTCTGTTGGGAAGCATCAGCGTCAATGAACAGCGCTCAAAAGCTTAGATTGTAAGCACCTTCTCACCGCGAGCCATGCCGGCAACGCCTGATCGAACAACCTCGAGTATTTCGGCTTCACCTAAGGCCGACAGGAACGAGTCGAGTTTGTCGATTGGGCCTGTGAGCTGCACGATATACGTGGCCGGGCCTACATCGACAATCTGCCCTCGGAAAATATCCGTGGTTCTCTTGACCTCATCGCGTTGAGCGCCTTCAGCACGCACCTTGACCAACAGCATGTCACGCTCTACGTGTGCGCCCTCGGTTAGATCAACCACCTTCACCACATCGACGATTTTGTTGAGGTGCTTTGTAATCTGTTCGATCTTGAGGTCATCTCCTGTCGTTGTCAGCGTTAGCCGCGACAGGGTCTGGTCGGTCGTCGGTGCGACATTCAAACTCTCGATGTTGTAGCCACGTTGCGAGAACAGACCAACAACGCGCGACAGTGCACCGGGCTCGTTCTCCATCAGCACGGAAAGTATGCGTCTCATAATCAAGTCCTCTCCGTCTTGCTTAACCACATGTCTTTCATGGCCCCATTGGGCGCCACATGCATCGGATAGACGTGCTCATGGGGGTCAATAAAGATATCTAGGAACACCAATTTATCCTTCATTGAGAAGGCCTCGCGCATGGCGGGCTCAAGATCGGCTTTGTCTTTGATTTCCATACCGACGTGGCCGTAGGCCTCAGCGAGCTTAACGAAATCGGGCAACGAGCTTGCGTAGTGGCTCTCCGAGTAACGACTGTCGTATTGCATGTCCTGCCACTGCTTAACCATGCCCAAGTAGTTATTGCGCAAATTTACTATTTTCACCGGGATGTTGTACTGAGCGCAGGTAGAAAGTTCCTGGATATTCATCTGAATACTGCCCTCTCCTGTCACACAAGCCACATCGGCATTGGGCATTGCTAGTTTGATGCCCATGGCGGCCGGGAGGCCAAAACCCATGGTTCCCAAGCCACCTGAGTTAATCCACCGGCGGGGGTAATCGAACTTATAGTACTGGGCAGCAAACATCTGGTGTTGGCCGACATCGGAGGTGACGTATGCCTCACCATGAGTCGCCTCGTAAAGCGCCGTAATGGCATCCTGCGGCATGATGAAATCAGACTCATCGTAGCGGCGGCCGTGCCACAACCCGTGAGCAGCACGCCAGCTATCTATTTGGCTCCACCAATCAGCAATAGCCTCGGCGTCAGGAATGGTCCGCTCTGATGAAGATTGCTGCTGGTCAATCTGTGCATCCAGATCTTTCAAAACCGTGGTGACGGGACCAACGATGGGCACGTCTACGGGAACAATCTTCGCGATTGACGCTGGATCGACGTCGATATGAATAATTTTCGCACCAGGGCAGAATTTACTCACCGTGTTGGTTACGCGGTCATCAAAACGCGCGCCCACCGCAAGAATCACATCGCTGTGGTGCATCGCCATATTGGCTTCGTAAAAGCCATGCATCCCCAGCATGCCAAGGAACTGTCGGTCCGTGGCTGGGTAGGCACCCAAGCCCATCAGTGTATTCGTAACGGGGTAATTCAGCTTTTTCGCCAGCTGCGTTAGAAGCTCACTGCCCTCACCCTGAATCACACCACCACCGGCATATATTACGGGGCGTTTCGCGTTAAGTAGCAAGCGCGCTGCCTTTCTCACCTGACCCGAATGCCCTTTGGTGGAAGGCTGGTAAGAGCGCATCGATACTGACTCGGGATACGCGTAATCAAACTTGTGCTCTGGGTGAGTCAGATCCTTGGGTACATCAACAACGACGGGGCCTGGACGACCGGTCGTGGCAATGTAAAACGCCTTTTTGATGATGCTAGGAATGTCTTCAGTCCGTTGCACCATGAACGAATGTTTGACGATAGGCCGCGAGATACCGACCATGTCGGTTTCCTGAAACGCGTCCTCACCAATCAAGTGGCTCTGCACCTGACCCGAAATAACCACCATGGGAATGGAGTCCATGTACGCCGTCGCGATGCCTGTAATGGCATTGGTCGCGCCCGGACCCGATGTCACTAAAACCACACCCGGCTTTCCGGTCGCGCGCGCGTACCCGTCGGCCGCATGCGTCGCTGCCTGCTCGTGGCGAACCAAAATGTGAGGTACTGAGTTGGCTTTAAAGATGGAATCGTAGATGTGCAATGCTGCACCACCTGGATATCCAAAAATGTATTCAACGCCCTCGTCTTCGAGTGCGCGGACGATCATGTCACCGCCTGACAGTTGTTCCATTGTGTCGCTCCCTCCGTGTTAATACCAAACGGTGAGAACGCAAGACGAATTGGCTCCTAGCGTGCGCACCGAGGTCTGTCGCACGAACCACTGGCCGGATCGATCCGGAAACCTACCAGAACATCGATCACGAAACCCGTGTTCGGCCGCCCTGCGAGGTAGCGCAGTGTCGAGCCCGAGCGTGCATCACATATACCTGCGAGACACTGACGGAACCCGCAAACAGCCCAGATAACTATCCCGTTATAAAGGTGGGCCAGAGGATGAGGGTACTCACCAATAGCCGTTGCCGTTCGCGTGACGGACCGTAGTTTCTTGATCGAATTCCTCGAAGTCAAGAAATGATCGTAAATCGTGATTATTGACGTTCAAAAGAGCGTAAATGGGCGTAAAAATGGCTTCATGCCTCGTTTTAACCCCTCTCGGAGCCTGAGCTTCACTATCGCTTTGGTCATCAGCTCCACTCCCTCATTTGCTGCCGCGGAGACTATTTTCTCTTGGCAGGCCGCCGATGGTTCCACCACTTTTAGCGATAGGCCTCCTCATAACGCAAAAGGCATCACCTTTAGCCAGCTTTACAGCCCAGCCCTTCGAATCCCAGTGTTAGGGGCTTTCAGAGATCCGCATTTAGACAAAGAGCAGGTCAGTACATCGGCTAATGCAAACCGTCAGGGCATGTCTCTCACCTGTGAGCACACGCCGTCGAAACAGCCCAAAAAAGACTGACTCAGTAGCCATGTAACCCGCGCAAGTTCGTAAGGACCCATTAAAAACAACAGTGCTACAACCATCAGTACGGTAACAGTAAGTGTCACAACAGCACCTCGTTGTTGACTACGCAGACACTCGCACAGTCTGCGAGGGTCGCCACATGAACTACTGGTGGATAACTGCGCTACTACCACGGAATATCCACTGGGACGGTTCGCTCGACAGCGGTTGATCGATACCTACCCTTAACCGAAAACTCGATCAACAGTGCATTAGATCTCTGGGCTTGCCGATTCTCGCTGAGATCACACCCACTGGCACAACGCAAACCCCAATCAAATACCCCGCTCGCAAGCATGTCAGCCCGCAACCACCGAGACTCAGGTTCAGGGGCCAATCGCGACATCATCAGTGCTGGAACACCATCACCACGCCTACGAGAATAATCGCGGGAGTAAATCAGCATCCGGTGAAGCTGAAATAGCCGGACCTTGCCATTACAGGTTTCAAGTCTCGCATCACCGCTTTCTCTGTCACCGCCACCTATATCGCCATCGCCGCTACGCCACGCTAGTACGGCGCGCCCGGGAGAGCAGTCTGATACTGCTACGTAAAACCCAGCGTCGGCACAATCCTCTCGACAAAGCATGCGACGCTC
>JAACDF010000209.1 GCA_009937065.1 Gammaproteobacteria bacterium
AATGCCAGTCGTCACACCACAGCCGATGTAGCAAATCTTGTCGAAGGGTGCGTCCTCACGGACCTTTGCCACCGCAATTTCGGGTAACACGGTGAAGTTCGAAAAGGTGGAGCATCCCATGTAGTGGAGAATCGGCTCGCCATCCAAAGTAAAGCGACTCGAATGATCAGGCATCAAGCCTTGACCCTGGGTTTCGCGAATCGCCTGGCAAAGATTTGTCTTAGGGTGCAGACAGAAATTGCACTCTCGGCACTCCGGAGTGTAAAGAGGAATCACGTGGTCACCGGGCTTTACGGACTTCACGCCCTCGCCGACCTCTACAACAATGCCGGCACCCTCATGACCCAATATCGCGGGAAAAGCGCCTTCAGGATCATCACCTGACAATGTGAATGCATCGGTATGGCACACACCCGTTGCTTTGATTTCCACCATGACCTCACCGGGTCGTGGCCCCTGAACATCCACCTCTGCAATTTCCAGAGGCGCGCCAGCTTTAAAGGCAACCGCCGCTCTACTCTTCATATCAACACCTGTAATTTATCGTTACTTCTTATCGTTATTTCATAGGGTGGTGGCTGAATCCGCACACCGGTCCAAGCCTACGCAAGGTAAACAGCATCGCACTCCTCAGAACTAGATTCCAGCCCATTTGACACACGATTTTGTCACTATAATTTTCTGAAGATTTACATTGTATTTCATGCTCGGTAGCGTCACTCAGACCCCATACATCGCATAAATGAGCGGCAACCTCCAGTTTTTTAACACATCAGGAAGCGTAGCCTTGTACTGCCGTTTTGGCTGAGAGTAACCTCCCAACAACGCAGCAGTGGTGCCGCTGTGAATAAATAAAAAGCAGTAGTTTGCATTAACCAATCCATCTTTTGAGGGGACACAAAATGAAGAACACGACTTTCAACCGTTCGCGGTTGGCGAGTGCGGTATCTGTGGCTCTCGCTGTCAGCGGCATGGCCGTTGCACTTCCTGCTGCAGCGCAGGAAGAAGCTGAGGTCATCGAGGAAGTAATCGTCACGGGTTATCGAAAGAGTTTGATCGACTCCATCGAAAACAAGCGATACAACAGCTCAGTTATCGAATCCATTTCTGCTGAAGACATCGGCAAACTGCCCGACTCTTCGATTGCAGAGTCGCTAGCCCGACTCCCAGGCCTTGCCGCACAGCGTCTTGATGGCCGTGCAAGCCGCATCAGCATCCGCGGCTTTGGTGAGAATGAGAGTGCGACGACCTTTAACGGTCGTGAGCAGGTTTCGATCTCGGATAACCGTGGTGTCGAATTCGATCTCTACCCCTCAGAAATTATGGCCGAAGTGAACGTCTACAAAACACCTAATGCCACTCTTGAGGCAGAAGGCATCGCCGGCGTTATTGATATGCGCACTCTGAAGCCACTGGATACAGAGGCGCGCACGCAGCTCAAGGCAGAGTACGAGTACAACAATCTGGGACAGTTGAACCCTGATTCAGAAGATACTGGCATCAACGCGACTTTCTCGTATATCAACCAGTTTGCTGATGATGCAATTGGTATCGCTTTCGCTCACGCGACAATGGAGTCACCCAACCAGGAGAATCGCTGGAACTCATGGGGTTATCCCGATGGCGTTCTGGGGGGTGCGAAGCCCTTCGTTCGCTCATCAACGTTGGACCGCGATTCAACCATGCTGGTTGTTCAGATGGAGCCGAGCGATCGTCTGAGCATGACGGCTGATATGTTGTATGTGGACTTTTCGGATCAGAAGATCCTCCGCGGAATCGAAATTCCGTTTGCCTGGGGTCAGGGCGCGGTTACTGCCGGTGCTCCCAACGCCGATGGCTTGGTGACTAGTGGCACGACAGACGGACAACGTGTCGTTGTTCGTAACGACTTCGAAGAGCGAAAGGCTGAGCTGACACAGCTCGGCTTTAACGCCATGTTCGACTACAGCGATGACCTGCAGATTGAGTTTGACGTCAGTCGCTCTGCGGTTGAGCGTGAAATCACCTCGTTCGAAAGCTACGCAGGTACCGGTCGTGGTAACGATCGCGGTGAGGCTGACACGATTGGTTACAACCTCGCACCCGGCGGTGCTGGTGCAACCTTTAGCCCTAACCTCAACTACGCTGATCCAAGCTTGATCCAATTAGGCGGTCCGCTGACTTGGGGATGGCAGTCAACATTGAATGACAAGTTCAATGCCACTGGCACCGAGTTTGAGAACACGGCTCAGGACGGCTTCTTGAACGCACCAAACATCGATGATGAGCTGAATGCCTTGAAGCTCGCAGCAACGCAGCAACTCAATAAAGGCATGATCACCAGTGTTGAGTACGGCGTATCTCACCGTGCGCGCACCAAGAAGAAGACAGCTGAAAACTTCTTTATGACCCTCAATGTATTCCCAGAAATGCTGGCCATTCCCGACCAGTACAACCTTGGAAGCGTTAGCCTTGATTTTATTGGCATGGGCAACATGGTTGCGTACGACTCACAGGGCATGGTTCGAGACGGTTTCTTTGACCTCACTTTGGAAGAGTCAAGTTACGCCACCAACCAGTGGAACGTGAAAGAGGACGTTACCACTATGTATGCTATGGCAAATCTTGAGACCGTCATCGCGGGCAAAGAGGTTAGCGGTAACATCGGTGTTCGACACATCCAGACTGACCAGTCATCAAATGCCTTTGCACAAAGCGGCGGCAGTCTGGTTCGCCAGACAGTCAAGCATGACTACAGCAATACGCTGCCTAGCATGAACCTCCGCGTTGCATTGGATGACAAGCAAACTATTCGTTTGGGTGTCGCGCAAACCATGTCCCGCCCGCGTATGGACGAGATGAACGCATCGTTTGGTATTGGCGTTAATTTGGTCCCTGACCAATACGGCAACTACATTGCCGCCGGTGGAGGTAACACCTCACTCGAGCCAAAAGAGGCGCTGGGTATCGATCTGACCTACGAGAACTACTTCGCTGAGGATGGTTACTTCTCGATTGCTCTGTACCACAAAGACCTGAAAGAGTGGATCTTTGACGGCGCAGCAGAAATCGACGTCTCCGACTTCCTGGCGGCAAGCGGTCAGTCAACACCCGATGGCAGCACAACAGCAACGGTTAACGGCAAAGTTAACGGTGGCGATGGAACGCTGACAGGCTGGGAACTTTCACTGGCCATGCCACTGAGCATGATCCACGAGAGCCTCGACGGCTGGGGCATCTTCGCGAGCCACACGGGCGTTGAGTCCGACATCAAGACGCCAGGTGGTTCGGATTTCGAACTCCCAGGACTGTCTGACAGTATCCAGCAGGCGACCGTTTACTACGAAAACGGCGGCTTTGAAGCGCGCGTCAGTATGCGTCATCGTGATGACTTCAAAGGCGACCTCTACGGCTTGGGCTTTAGCGTTGAGCAGTACACCATGCTGAGCGAGACCATCGTCGATGCGCAGTTGTCCTATGACTTCGCAGATTCTGGTATCGCTAACCTAGAAGGCCTGCGCGTTTACGCCCAGGGCGTTAACTTGACTGACGAGCCTTTCACTTCGCTCAACGGTGGTCAGATCCGTGACTACCAGGAGTACGGTGAAAACTACCGACTCGGGTTCAGTTACAACTTCTAAGCAAACTAGCTAACCTTACAGCCCCCGTCGTTTATTCGGCCGGGGCTTTTTTATTGGGGGCACATAAGAATGACAGATCACGCTATCAATCGAGTGGTCATCGTCGGCGGAGGTACCGCAGGGTGGAACTCGGCGGCTCTTCTTGCCCGCACGTTGAGCAAAGTCGTTTCTATCACTTTGGTTGAGTCAGATGACATTGGAATTGTTGGTGTCGGCGAGGCGACCGTTCCCCCCATCATTAATTTCAACAATGCACTAGGCTTTAAGGAATCCGAGTTTCTAAGGGCTACTCAGGGCAGCATTAAGCTGGGCATCCAGTTCGAAAACTGGGGTCAAGACGGTGATAGCTACATGCACGCCTTCGGAAATATCGGTAAGGACTTTGCCTTTTGTACCTTTCATAATTTCTGGTTGCGCAGCCAGCAAGAAGGCATTGAGTCTGATTTCTGGGACTTCTCGTTAAATTACCAAACGGCCAAGAAAAATAAGTTTGCGAAACTTCAGCAACTTCCAGGCACTGATCTTGCGGGCTTGAGCTACGCCTACCATTTCGATGCGGGTTTGTACGCAAAGTACCTGCGTGGCTTTTGTGAGACCCAGGGTGTGAAGCGTGTCGAAGGCATTATCAATCGCGTTCATCAGTGCAGTGAATCAGGTTTTATCCAATCGGTAGAGCTCGAGTCGGGTGTTGTGGTCGAGGGCGACCTCTTCCTCGATTGCTCCGGGTTCCGGGGACTGTTGATCGAACAGGCACTAGAGACCGGCTACGAAGAATGGGGTCACTGGCTACCCTGTGATCGGGCGATGGCCGTACCTACCGTATCAACGGGTGAAATAAGACCCTACACACGATCGATCGCTCACACGGCAGGATGGCAGTGGAATATCCCATTGCAGCACCGCACGGGCAATGGTCATGTGTATTGCAGTGACTATATGTCCGACGATGAAGCGCGGCAGGTACTGCTTGATCATCTTGAAGGCGAACCGCTGGCGGAGCCCCGCAACATTCCCTTCAAAACAGGACGCCGAAAAAAGCAGTGGAATAAAAACTGCATCTCGTTTGGCTTGGCGAGCGGATTTCTGGAACCCTTGGAATCAACCAGCATCCATCTGATACAGGCCGGTTTGCGACGACTCGTTCAACACTTCCCGCACAATGGCATCAGACAGGTAGAGGTAGACGAATTCAATCGACAATCGCAGGTCGAATTTGAGCATATCCGCGACTTCATCATCCTGCACTACAAGGTCAACCAGCGAATGGACAGCCAATTCTGGATCGACTGTCGAAACATGGATATCCCCGACAGCCTGGCACACCGCATTGAGCTGTTCAAAAGGTCGGGGAAGGTATTCAAGGAAAATGACGAGCTTTTCCATGAAATAGCCTGGCAACAGGTAATGATTGGTCAAAGACTAGTGCCAGAGGACTATCACCCCCTGGCGCACAGTATTAGCGGTGATCAGCTCCAGGGTCTATTAGGCGATCTAAAGTCACTGATCGGAAATACGGTCGAGAAATTGCCCACGCACGATGCTTTCTTGAAAGCCCAATGACCCGAAGCTGTCATTTAGCGCCATCAGCAATGCGATGGTGCTGCCTCATCCCTGGATCAAATAACTAACTGGATTGGCTCTCAACCTGGGGGCAATCACGCAGAAAAAATCGACAATCTCCAGAAAATTAACATTCCGGTGATGAAAATAGGTTCGGGATGTATGATCCCTGAAAAATAATGGGGGTTACGATGATTCGTGCATTTGCCTTGGGTGTGGTCTGTGCAGCTTTTTTATCGAGCTGCGCCAAAGGCCCCGAAGTCTATACCGTCACCGCACCAAACGGTGAATTGGCTTTCCACATTAGTAACGATGAACTGGGACGAGTTCACTACTCAGTTAGCGATCAGGGTACACCCGTCATCAACGACAGCCGCCTCGGGTTTGCCTTCGCAAACGCGGCGAACTTCGCCGATGCACTCTACATCGCGCCAGCCACATCTGGCTCCACCGATCTGCTGTGGGAGCAACCGTGGGGCGAGCGCCGTGTCGTCAGGGACCACCACAACGAACAGAGTTTCACCATCAGTGACGGCAGTAGAGAGCTCACCTTGCGAGTCCGAGTCTTTGATGAAGGCGTCGGCTTTCGATTTGAATTTCCCGACGACTTCAAGGATGGCAAACTGCTCATTACGGATGAGCTAACCGAGTTCGATATTGCCAATCCAAGCGACAGAACATTCTGGAACCCTGCCTACAACAAGGATCGCTACGAGTACGAGTACTTCAAGACGGACGTCGCCAGCGTTAAAAGCGCGCACACGCCGCTGACCGTTCTCGACAGCACGGAGCGCTACGTCACGATTCACGAAGCCTCACTGATTGACTACTCAAGCATGGTGCTTCGGGGCACCCAAAGCAGCGTACTCAAAGGCGAATTGGTCACCGGCTACGACGGTGTGAGAGTGCGAAGAAGCGGCGCGTTTACAACACCGTGGCGCACCATTCAGGTGACTGACTCCGCGACGGAACTGTTGTCATCCAACCTCATTCTCAACCTCAACGAACCCAACAAACTCGGCGATGTGTCCTGGGTGAAGCCCGGTATTTACATGGGCATTTGGTGGGGTATGCACGTTGGGGAAAACAGCTGGGCAACGGGTGACATTCTGGGTGCAACAACTGCAGAGGCCAAACGCTACATCGACTTCATCTCCGAGCATGGACTGGATGGCTTCCTCGTCGAGGGTTGGAATATCGGCTGGGATGGCGACTGGATCGCAAACGCCGATCTCTTTAGTTTCACGGAAGCGCAACCCTTTTTCGATCTCGAAACGGTCGCTGCCTACGCACAAGAAAAGAATGTTGACCTCGTTCTCCATAACGAGACATCGGGAGGTATCAAAAACTACGAAGATCAAATGGAAGATGCGTACGCGCTCTATCAGGAGCTGGGCGTTAATCATCTGAAGACCGGCTATGTTGGCTTTTCGAATAGGTATCCGCGCCACGACGTCCATACTAACGAGGATGACCAGCATCTCGTTTACGAATGGAATCATGGCCAGTTCATGGTGAATCATTATCAGAAGTCGATCGAGCTGGCCGCCAAATACAAGATTGGCATCAACATGCACGAGCCCATTAAACCCACTGGACTGCGACGTACCTACCCCAATTTCATGACCCGTGAGGGCGTGCGTGGACAGGAGTACAACGCCTGGTCTGAGGGAAATCAGCCGGCACACACCACCATACTGCCCTTTACTCGATTGATGGGCGGACCGCTCGATTTCACCCCTGGCGTATTTGACGTCACCTTTAAAGGGATGGACGCGAGTGAGCGTATTCGAACCACCATTGCCAAGCAGTTGGCATTGATGGTGGTCCTGTACAGCCCGCTACAGATGGCCGCCGATTTACCACGTAATTACGCCGCCAAGCTCGACCTCTTTCAGTTTATCAAAGACGTGCCCGCAGACTGGGAAGAGTCATTGCCGCTGGAAGGTGAAATTGGCGAGTACGTGGTTTACGCACGCCAGGAGCGGGGCTCCAACAATTGGTTTATTGGCGGCATTACCAATGAAGACGCACGGTCTGTGACCGTTGATTTCAGCTTCGTGGGCGGGGGCACCTATACCGCCACCGTTTATCGGGACGGTCCCGAGGCAGATTGGGAGACTAACCCCTACGATGCAGTCATCGAGACCATGACGGTCACCGCAGACTCAACCCTCGATGTGATGATGGCTAAGGGCGGTGGGTTTGCTATCAGCCTCGTCAAACAATAAGGCAAGGAAGGTCGTTAAAGACCCTTTTGTTGCAGTTGGAGGCAACCCTATGAATCTGAAGGTCACTGTTCTTCTCGCGCTGCTAGGTAGCAGTTTTAGCCAAACTGCTGGCGCCGCTATCGATCGAGTGGACCCGCCTAACTGGTGGGTCGGTATGACTAATCCATCGCTTCAGTTAATGATGTACGGCGACGACATTGGCTCCGGCAGCCTCGCTAGTAAATCGGGTGACGTGACAATTAGCCAAGTGACCAGTGGGGATAGCCCAAACTACCTTTTTGTTGACCTGACGATCCATGCAGACGCAGAGCCGCAAACCGTTGAGTTTCTGTATACCGCCGCAGATGGGGCTACCTCGGAGGTGTCTTACGCACTCCAAGCGAGGCGGGAAAAGTCGAGTGATCGACAGGGATTCAGTGCAAGGGATGCGGTCTATCTGATCATGCCCGATCGCTTCGCAAACGGTGACCCCAGCAACGACACCGTGGATCACCTCCATGAGCCGGCGGATGGACAATATCCCTATGGGCGGCACGGTGGTGACTTGGCGGGGATCACAAAAAATCTCGACTACTTCACCGAGCTCGGAATGACACAACTCTGGATGACGCCCGTCTTGGAGAATAACCAAAAGGACAGCTCCTACCACGGTTACGCAGTTACCGACCTCTATCGTGTCGATGCGCGCTTAGGAAGCAACGCTGATTATGTCGAGCTGAGTCGTGGTGCGAGGAAGCGCGGAATCGGCATTATTCATGATTTTGTGCCAAACCATATCGGCTCGGAGCACCCCTGGATGCACGACTTACCAACCGCCGACTGGATCAATCGCGATGCCGCGTTCTCACCGACCAATCATCGCCGGGAAACGCATCAAGATCCGTATGCATCCGATTTCGATAAGGACGAAATGATCACGGGATGGTTCGTTCCTACAATGCCGGATCTGAATCAGCAGAACCCACTATTGGCGACCTACCTCATTCAAAACATCCTGTGGTGGATTGAAACAGCCGACCTATCGGGTGTCCGAGTTGATACATGGCCCTATAACGATCGCGCGTTTTTATCGAACTTTACAGGACGCGTACTCGCCGAGTATCCGAAGATGAGTATCGTGGGTGAAGAATGGTCGGTGAATCCAGCGACCATTGCCTATTGGCAAAAGGGTAAAAAAAATCACGATGGCTACGACTCGGGCGCACCGCAGCTTATGGACTTCCCTCTGCAAGAGGCAATCAGGGAGGCCGTGAATGAAGAAGAGCGCTGGGATACGGGTTTGATCAAGCTCTATCAAGTACTCGCCGACGATTTTTTATATCCGGATCCTATGGGGCTGATGCTCATCGCTGACAACCACGATATGACTCGCTTGTACCCCGGCGTCGATGAGAATTTTGCTCGCTATAAGATGGCAATGACCTTCCTCGCGACCACCCGCGGAATCCCGCAAATGCTTTACGGTACCGAGTTGTTAATGAATGCTGGCCCCAATGGCGATCATGGTCGCTTGAGGGCTGACTTCCCTGGAGGTTGGTCAGGTGATCGCGTCGACGCGTTTAAAGGTAAGGGGCTAAGTGACGACGTTGCAGCCGCTCAGGACTTTATTTCGACGCTATTTACCTGGCGCCGAGACGCCACCGCCATTCACAACGGGGACTTACTTCACTTCGCGCCGCGAGATGGCATTTATATTTACTTCAGATTCAACGAAGAGCAGCGGGTGATGGTGGTCATGAACAACGAACCGAACGCAGTCCATCTTGATAGCAGCCGCTACGCTCAGGGTCTTGCTGGCGCAACGAGGGCGCGAAACGTCTTGACTGGAGACCGGCATAAACTGGCCGATCGGATAAAGATACCGGCCAAAACGGCACAGGTATTTGAACTCGAATGAAGTTGCTAAGCGTCATGTCCACAGAAAACAAACGGGTACTCGCCTCACTAACCCTAGTCTGGGGGCTGGGGCTTTCTACCGCTGGTTTTACTGAGGATCGATTCACGAATCCAATTATCTCGGGGGGCTATCCAGACCCCAGCATTTGTCGCGTGGGCGAGGACTTCTATATTGCCAATTCTTCGTTCGAGTACTTTCCGGGCTTACCCATTCATCACTCGAAAGACCTGGTGAACTGGGAGCTTATTGGCCATGGGCTTCATCGACGGGAGCAGGTATCTGGATCGGTGAATCTTGTTGATGTGCAGTCGGATGGCGGTATTCATGCGCCCTCACTACGTTGTCACAATGACAAGTTCTATCTCATTACGACCAATGTTTACTCGCCTGCTGAGCCCGGCAAAGACACCCAAATGGTCAACTTTGTCCTCACCGCTGACAATCCGGCCGGTCCATGGTCAATGCCGAATGTTATCGATGGCGCGCCCGGGATAGATCCCGATTTATTTTTCGACGATGACGGCAGCGTCTGGTATGTCGGCAATCATGCGCCTGTGGACGCCGGCTACCCAGGTGAGGGCGAGATCTGGCTCCAGCGACTCGATCCGAACTCGTGGGAACTGATTGGCGAGCGTCATTTCTTGTGGCGAGGCGCCCTCAAGCGGGCCATTTGGGCTGAAGGGCCGCATATCTATAAGCACGATGGCCGCTACTACTTGTTAGTTGCTGAAGGAGGCACGTCCTTCAATCACGCAGTCACCATTGCCGTGAGCGATTCGCTCACCGGTCCTTACGAGGGCAATGAACGAAACCCCATATTGACGTCGCGGCACCTGAGCTATGGCAACTGGGTCAACAGTACCGGCCACGCCGACCTTGTCGAACTTGAGGACGGTCGTTGGTACATGGTGGCACTGGGCATTCGTGGCGATGAAGAACGACGATCAAACATGGGGCGTGAAACCCACCTCATTGAGGTTGAGTGGGAGCGAGAGCCCTATTGGTGGAAGGAGAAAAAATATCTGTGGCCTGTCGCCGCGCCCTCTACTGGTCGCGTAGAGCGCACGAGTCCACTCCCCTTCGCTGATAGCCAACATCGCCCATCTCTGACCTTGCGGGACGATTTTGAGCAAAATGAGCTTGGATTAGCCTGGACCTTCAGACGGGCGCCCGAAGCAGACGCTTACAGCCTCGTCAGTCGACCCGGATTTTTGCGGCTTTACTCACAAAGCACCACACCTGCTGCCCGTGGGCGCGTCGCTCAGCTCGGTATAAAGCAAACAGAAAGTGACTTTCTGTTTACCGCGCGCACCCACTTTGAAAGCCAGACCATGAACAGTGAGGCAGGTGTCACCCTCTTCCAGAAAGACGATCACTACCTCAACGCGGTGGTGAAAAGGCAGGAGAAGGGCTACGAGCTTAATATCACCCTTGCTAATCGTGGCGCGCCGGCGGTTCTTAGCTCAAAGGCTGTTCCTGAATACGCAGGTGTTATTGAGTGGCAACTGGAGAGCTTGGGGAAACAATACGATGTGCGGTATCGGTTTACGCCTGAAAGTGAGTGGTCACTGCTACATGCAATGCCATCAAATCAGCTACTCAGCCAATACTACACGGGCGCCCACGTCGGCTTTTACGCATCGAGTAATGGAACTGCGACTGCTGACTACATGGACATCGACTGGGCGGACTACCGAGCCAAGCCGAGGCAATAGAACGACCGTGTTTTTGATTCACGACAACTAGGCGTTTTGACTCCGGGCATTTTGAAACCGCCCGTTTTGGAAAAAGGTGAACCCTACCGATGACTAAGCAACCCCAACTCAGCTTCTGGCAAATCTGGAACATGTGCTTTGGCTTCATGGGCATTCAATTTGGCTTTGCGCTGCAAAACGCCAATGTGAGTCGAATATTTCAGACGCTCGGTGCGGACTACAACAACATGACCTTGCTCTGGGTTGCCGCACCAATAACAGGTCTGGTTGTTCAACCCATTGTTGGCTATTTCAGTGACCGTACCTGGGGCAAGCTCGGGCGTCGTCGGCCGTATTTTCTGTACGGTGCATTGCTGTCGACTGCCGCTCTGTTCGTCATGCCCAACTCCCCAAGCTTATGGATCGCCGCCGGCACGCTGTGGATATTAGACGCATCGATTAACGTATCGATGGAGCCTTTCCGAGCGCTGGTAGGCGATGTCTTACCGCCGGAGCAACGCGGTTTTGGCTATGCCATGCAGTCCTTCTTCATTGGCATTGGGGCAGTTGTCGCATCGGCGCTGCCCTGGATGATGACCAACTGGTTTGATGTATCGAACACCGCAGATGTGGGCGCCATACCAGAGTCGGTAAAACTCTCCTTCTACGCCGGTGGACTCATCTTCCTGGCGGCGGTCTCTTGGACCGTATTTACCACCAAGGAATACGCGCCTGAGGAAATGGCCTTGTTCTTTGAGGACAGCACGGATGAATCAGCGGCCAGTGATGCATTGCCTGTGGAGGCATCAAACTACACACTAGGCGGTGTTACCTGGCTGTTAGTCGGCCTAATCGCGACCTTGGTCATTGACACATTCTCGGACGTACTGGATCGGAACCTGTACATACTCAGCCTCGGCATAGCGGTCTTTGGCCTCTGCCAACTTGCTGCCTCTCGACTCATCGCAAGTGGACGGCCTGATCATGGCTTTGTCACGGTGCTTCACGATCTATTCAATATGCCCGGCCCAATGCGCAAACTCGCCGCCGTGCAGTTTTTTAGTTGGTTTCCACTCTTTGCCATGTGGACATCCACGACAGCGGCGGTCACCTCCTACCATTTCAATACGACGGACTCCACAAGCGGCGCCTACAACCAAGGCGCTGACTGGGTAGGGCTGCTCTTCTCGACCTACAACGTGGTCGCCATGCTGTTCGCCATTCTCATACCCATCATGGTGCGAAAAATGGGTTTGAAGCGATCACACATGGTGAACCTCTTCTGCGGCGGTCTTGGATTTATCTCTTTCGTGATCATCCAAGATCCTTTCTTCCTGCTAGTGAGCATGGTTGGAGTGGGCATGGCCTGGGCGTCTATTTTATCGCTGCCCTACGCGCTTCTATCGACAGTGATCCCCTACCAAAAGATGGGCCTGTTCATGGGAATCTTCAATTTCTTTATTGTGCTGCCACAAATTCTTGCCGCCAGCATCCTGGGGATCATCGTAGGACAGCTGTTTGGTGGTGAGCCGGTATATGCCCTTGTTGTCGGGGGAGTTTCTATGCTCATCGCGGGCTCTCTGACGCTGAGGGTAGAGCAACCCGAGTAACGCGCACAAAAAACGGGGCTCACTGAAGCCGCGTTTTCTTATCTATATCGTGAAACTATCGTCTAAACAGCGATCTTGCGGCTTATCAAATTCCCTCTGGAATTATTTTGTGCGACTCGAACCAAGGCAAAGCCACAATCTCTGCATCGACGAGGGTACCGCGGATATCAAGCTGAACTTTGGTGCCAGGCTCTGACAACTCGGTTGGAACGTTTACCAGCGCAATGTTGTGTTCCAAACGAGGTGAGTAGCAGCAACGAGTAATTCGTCCCACGACTTCGTCATCTTAATACACGTCCCAAAACTTGTCATTACCACCAACGGGCTCTCCACCAAAGTTCGCACCAACTAACTTTCTTTTTGGCGTTTCTTGAGCCAGTCGCTGGAGCGCTTCTCTCCCGACAAAGTCGGCAGACTTATCAAGATCCAACAATCGATCGAGACCAATAGTGAAAGGAGTATCCCCTCTCGTGATATCGGAGACATACGACAGAATACCGCCCTCGACACTGCGCATTAGCGATGGGCATGCGGGTAAGATGCCGTACTCTCGTCCTGCTTCCATAATCTTGCCCCACAGTTCGTTACCGCGAGTCTCATCGAGTAGATAAATTTCGTAGCCGAGCTCACCGCTCCATCCCGTCCGGGTAAGCACAACGGGAATACCATCCAATTCAAGTTCAGCACACTGGTAATAGCCGAGCGTGATCGCGATGTCGCCGAAGAGCTTCTTACCAACATAGGGCGACACGGGGCCCTGCAACTGCAGAGGCGAAACGTCAGGTTCCGAAACCTCAACATCGAGACCTTTACCTAGAGCGAGACCTTCAGCCCACAAAATGACGTCGCCATCGCCAGGGGAGAGCCAGAAACGGTCCTCGGCCATTCTAAAAAGAACCGCATCGTTGATGATTCCGCCATCGTTGTCACAGAAAACAACATAACGACCCCTACCGACTGGGCACTTAGAAACATCTCTGGGCGTGAGTAACTGCGTCAATTCCAGCGCATCGGGCCCCGATATTTCCACCTGTCGCTGACAGGCGTGATCGGCCAACACCACTCCATTGACCACCCCCCAATATTCGGCAAGCGGATCCCCGTAATGGACGGGCAAAAACGTGTGGTTGTAGATTGTAAATGACTTAACACCTGCTTCGATTGTGGATTCAAAAAAAGCAGACTGTCGCACTCGGGGCCCGATGGCTATCGCGAGAGGGGTATCATTTGTCATTATTAAAGTCTCCGGCGGGCAGGACTAGCCCATGCGTTTAAGTTGTTCTTGAGACCACTGAACAGTGTTGTCGATTTGATTAAACGTGAACATGTACAAGCCTTCGATGGCCATACGCTCATCATTTATCGCTGGTGTTAATTCTTTAAGTAGCGAGTCGGGTTTATACGTCGGACTTCGCAAGAACATACCTACGAGGCCCTTTTGCTTTTTCGCATATTTGGCCGATTGGCCTACACCAATGCGAAGCGACGTTTTGAATAAGCGCATGCGGTCCATCACACCAGGAAGACCAATCCATACGGGTGTTGTGATGCCTCGATCGCGCATTTCAGAGAGCCACTTAACAAGCACGGGCATGTCGAAGCACATTTGGGTCACCATATGTGTTGCTATGCCCTGTTTTGCCGCCAACGCCTCAAACAAGAGATCATCCGAAATAGCCGGATGGCCCTCGGGATACGAGGCGACGCCAATACGGGTGAAAGGATGATCCATTCCCGCTAAATCTCTCAGTACCGCTGCAGAGCTATCGTACTCACCCATGGGTTCATCAAGATCGCCACCGGGAACAAAAATCGACGTAATGTCGCTGTCGCTGAGCTGTGCGACGATGTCCTTAAGGTGCTGTTTGTTCATGATCTGACGCGCTGCCAGGTGCGGCGTCAGCGAAAATCCGCGATCGCAGAGTTTGGAAACCGTATCGAGGGTCACCTGCAACCCCTGCTTAGGAGAGCAGGTAATACCGACGCGATCACCCGCTGTCAGAACGTCGAGTTTCTCCTCGAAACCCTTCATCGGGATGACTTCGAAGTACAACGACTCTAGTAGCTTTTTAGTCGCGCTCACGATGCACCCCGACTGCAAAAAACGCGACGTTAACCGTGTTTTTTTTGCGACGCAATAGGTACGTAAAAACGAGTCCCCCTGAGGGGGTAGACACAACCTTGACTAGAAGACAGAGAGCCGTTCGTCAGTGTCAGAAATTTCGTAATCTGAAGCGGTTTCTCCGGCCAAAGACGGGCGAATACCCTGCTCCGTTTCGGCGAGTCTATAGAGGTCTTTCATGGCTGCGACAGCCTCAGCACTGTTACCTGCAATTTGCTCACACGTCGTGGTTAATGCCTCGTCAAGTGCCTCAGCAGTCTCGAAACTCGCATTGGCGACACCCCAATCAAATGCTTGAGCGCCAGTGAAGACACGCGCCGTGAAGGACAGCTCACGGGCACGCCTTTGACCTACTGCGCGCGACAGCGTTTGCGACATGCCCCACGTGGGTCGCAAGCCAAATTTTGTGTGCGTGTCACCAAACTTTGTTGAGTCTGTGGTGTAAACAAAATCGCAGTGAAGTGCGACTTCGAGGGCACCCGTAAAGCAGGCACCCACGGCACGTGCGATGACCGGAACGTTCGAATCTCGAATCGCAGCAGCTAACCGTGCCGCGGGTTCATCAAAGACATTACCAATAATCCCACCTTCAGGTTTGATGCCCTGTAGTACTTTCAAATCAACACCTGCGGAGAAGGCACGACCAGCACCTCGCAACACAATCACTTTCACCGCTGGATCATCACTCGCCTGCTCTACTAGACGTGCAGCCTCAGAGAGCATCTCAGGTCGCAGAGCATTGAGCGCGTCTGGTCGATTGAACTCAATCGATAGACAGCTCGAATCCAGTCCTGTGTTGATGAATGGTGTTGTAGATTCGTAGCTCATGTGAAGTGCTCCCGCTTATCTTCGCTTTATGACTTATTTTTTGCTTTCCAAATACTACCAAGCTAACACCCACAAACAACAACGGACGCTACCGGGTCGCTGGTCAATCAAGCAGGCGGCTTCGCTGATTTAACATTTGAGCCCTTAATATAAGAGGCGTAAATCGTTAGCGCCCATGCTGGGAATTAATTCCCTGATCGTTTGAGCGAGCCTGCGAAACAGTGGGCGAGCCGGTGATCGGCTCCGCCACGCTAGCGCGTGATCTCGATACATATTGACTCCAAAAACATCCGTCACACGTAGCGGATCCGACTCCCGAATCTCAGACGCCACATACAGTGAAGGCAGGAAGGTAATTCCCATCCCCATAACCACCATTTGCCGCAACGTATCGAGTGAGGTTCCCTCGAAATCGCGACGGGTAGTAGCACCCAGTGTCTGGCAGAGCTCGGTGACCTGTCGGTGATACAAGTGGTGTTCGTCAATGGTAAGGACCTCCTCCCCCACAAGGTCTGTGCG
>JAACDF010000210.1 GCA_009937065.1 Gammaproteobacteria bacterium
CGACACGAACCTGCTTCCGCTCATATTCTGTCGCTTGAGAATCCTGGCTGCGAGTCGCCTCGGTCCGAACCCGCATTTTGCTGATCCGCGCGAATTGGGCGCGAAGCACAGAGTGAGGCAAATCCCGCAAACTAGCAGTATTGGTCTCCACCCGCGGTAAGCGGTCAAAGTAATCACGCCATTCAGGCGGCACTTCATTTGGATCTTTTAAGTACGCCTCGTACAAGCCCTCTACGTAGGCGGCGTTACCGCCTGAGAGGTGAGACGTACTTCGCTGCTGCTCCATGCTGGGTAGGTCTATCGACTTTGCCATGCACACTTCCCCCGAAGTCATCTGCAACGACTTATTGTTTGGTATGTGTCACTGCATCTGGAGGAATATCTTACTCTTAAGTGGTTCTTTTTCCTACGCTTTAGAGGGCTTCAGAAGCAATTAACGCCGCAAAAGCGGCGTTAATTTTACCTAATATGAACGAAAGTTATAGGATGTATAACTTCATTAAAATTACGCAGCCCTATTCAGCAGCATGGTCCGGATATGGCCAATTGCACGGGTCGGATTAAGCCCCTTAGGGCACACATTTACACAATTCTGGATGCCGTGGCAGCGAAAGACACTGAAGGGGTCGTCAAGATTTGCCAAACGCTCTTCTGTTGCCTGATCTCTGCTATCGGCCAAGAACCTATAAGCCTGTAAAAGACCGGCGGGACCTATGAATCGATCGGGGTTCCACCAGAATGAAGGGCAACTGGTAGAGCAGCAGGCACATAAGATGCACTCGTAAAGCCCGTCGAGCTTCGCCCTATCCTCAGGTGTTTGTAAGCGCTCGATAGCAGGCGCTGGAGAATTATTCTGGAGATACGGTTCAATCTTTTCATACTGTGCGTAGAACAGACTCATGTCGACCACAAGGTCACGCACCACCGGCAGCCCAGGCAACGGACGAATGACAAGCTTGTTTTTCTTAACGGTATCAGACAAAGGCGTGATACACGCGAGGCCATTCTTTCCGTTGATATTAAGCCCGTCCGAACCACAAACGCCCTCACGGCAGCTACGACGGTATGTGACGCTCGCGTCATGTTCAGCCTTGATCATTTCAAGAACATCAAGAACCATTAAATCTTTCCCGCCCGTCTCAACTTGATACTCCTGCATCTGCGGCGCCGCATCAGTTTCGGGATTAAAGCGGTAAATACTGACCTGCAACATTACTTATCTCCTCGCAGATTAGTAGCTGCGTACTTTCGGCTGGAAAGTATCGACGGTTTTAGGGGTGAAGTTGACCGAGCGCTTGCTGACCGCACGACCCTCGCGATGATAGACCGAGTGGCAGAGCCATTCATCATCATTACGCTCGGTGAAGTCCTCTCTTGCATGAGCACCGCGGCTTTCCTTCCGTGCCTCTGCAACAATAGCGGTCGCTTCAGCAGTTTCAAACAGGTTCTGCAATTCAAGGCATTCGACCCGCGCCGTATTGAAGGCATTACTCTTGTCCTCCAGCTTGACGTTATCAATGCGCTCTTTAAGGTCATCCAGCTTCTTAATGCCTTCTTGCATGAATTCACCTTTTCGGAAGACACCGAAGTAGTTCTGCATAACGCCCTGGAGCTCTTTGCGTAGCGCTGAGACATTCTCACCGTCGTTTCGCTCGTTCATCGAAACCAGACGCTCGTTGGCTGATTCGATGTCAGTTGCGGTGGCGTCTCGCATTTCTATGCCTTGTCGCAAGGCATCTTCAATAAACAAGCCCGATGCTCGACCAAACACGACGAGGTCAAGCAGCGAATTACCACCAAGACGGTTTGCACCATGAACCGAAACGCAAGCCACTTCGCCACAGGCGTACAAGCCTGGAATCACCTGATCGTTGCCAGCTGCATCGACCGTCAGCGCCTGCCCGTGGATGTTGGTGGGAATACCACCCATCATATAGTGACAGGTAGGAACCACTGGAATGGGCTCTTTCACAGGATCGACGTGGGCAAAGGTGCGCGAAAGCTCGCAGATTCCAGGCAGCCGAGATTCGAGCACCTCTTCACCTAGGTGGTCGAGTTTCAACTTCACGTGATCTCCGTCGGGACCGCAACCACGGCCCTCAAGAATCTCAAGAACCATAGACCTCGCCACCACATCTCGGCCCGCCAAGTCTTTAGCGTTAGGTGCGTAACGCTCCATGAACCGCTCACCGTCCGCGTTGACGAGGTAACCACCTTCACCGCGGCAACCCTCGGTCACCAAAGTACCTGCACCATAGATACCTGTTGGGTGGAACTGCCACATCTCCATGTCTTGAACGGGAACACCTGCCCTCAAGGCCATGCCCACGCCGTCACCGGTGTTAATGTGTGCGTTTGTTGTCGACGCGTAAATACGTCCCGCACCACCTGTCGCGAACACGGTAGCTTTAGATTTCACATAGACCGTTTCACCCGTCTCAATGCAGATCGCGATAACCCCAACAACCGCGCCATCCTGATTTTTAACAAGATCAGTGGCGAACCACTCGTTGAAGAAAACAGTCTCGTTTTTAACGTTGTTCTGATAGAGCGTGTGCAGCAATGCGTGACCGGTGCGGTCTGCAGCCGCGCAGGTGCGGGCCGCTTGCCCACCCTCACCGAAATTTTTTGATTGCCCACCGAATGGACGCTGATAGATTCGGCCTTCCTCGGTTCGCGAAAACGGCAATCCCATGTGCTCGAGCTCAAAGATCGCCTCCGGACCGACCGAGCACATATACTCGATGGCGTCCTGGTCACCAATATAGTCGCTGCCCTTAACCGTGTCGTACATATGCCAGCGCCAATCGTCCTGCGGATCCGCACTCGCGATCGCGCAGGTAATACCACCTTGTGCACTCACCGTGTGTGAACGAGTTGGAAACACCTTTGAAATGACGGCTGTTTTGTAGCCGGACTGAGCCAACTGAAGCGCTGCACGCATTCCTGCGCCACCACCACCGACAATGACTCCATCAAACGAGATCGTTCGCATCTCTTTGCTTCTCCCAAGCATACCTCGCAGTCGCGAGGCTTAACCCCAAATTATTTGTATTACCCAGATCGCATAGACCACTAAAGCCAATACGACAGCAATTTGCAGTAACGGACGCAACACATTACCAATGGATCCCAGCATGTACTCCGTTAGGTAATCCGTGAACACAGTCCACAAACCAATCCATGCGTGCGAAACATAGGCTCCGACGGCGAGCAAGGTAAATATCTTCATCGCTGTCGAGTCGTTGAGCGCGCGCCACGAAGTGTAGTCAATCCCGTTAGCTATCTGGACACCAATAAATAAAAAATATGCCAGCAGAATGAGTGAGCTTATGCGCTGTATCAGCCAGTCTGATAAACCGTTTCGACTAAAACTAGTTACCTGAGTTACCACAGCACAATCCCCCATGCGATCGCAGCTACGGCCGCTGCTCCAAACAAGATCCTCGCTCCCAAGGCACCACCTTTGAAGTCCTCACCGACCCCAAGATCCATAATGAGATGGCGGATACCAGCGAGCGCGTGATAGCTGAAGATCACTAGAAACACCCAAAGCGCCGCTTTAGCGCTTGTACTCGAGAGCAGGTGGCCCAGCTGATTAAAGCTCTCCTCTGAGGCAAGACTGGCATCCAGTGCCCATACCAGTAGTACGCTGGAAACAAACAGCAACACACCCGTCACTCGGTGCGATATCGACGCAAGAGCGGTAATCGGAAATTTAATAGTGCTGAGTTCAAGGTTAACAGGACGGTTGTCCTTGCTGCCGCGTGGTTTCACTTAATAGCCCCCAGAGCAATCGAGTGGTCAAAATTCGTGGCGTGAGTATATGGAGTCACTTGGCAACTGACAAATTCATCTCGCAAACTATCACCATCTGTCGTGTTTTATCTGCGCAATGCTGTAAAATTGCTACATTCCAAAAGCGCCGTTAGAGTAGCGCCACAAAAACGAGGTCGGGGGACACGTAATGACAGGCAAGACAGCAAAGCTTTCAATTCCGCAAGGCGATAACAGCACACTGGATATCGACTTACCTGTCTACGAAGGCTCGCTCGGGCCTGACGTTATCGACGTTGCGAAGTTGACGTCCGAAGGCCACTTCACCTTCGACCCTGGCTTCACCTCAACTGCATCATGTGAATCCAAAATCACGTTCATCGATGGCGAATCAGGTGTGCTTCTGCATCGGGGCTACCCCATCGAGCAGCTGGCTGAGCAATCTGATTACCTCGAAACCTGCTACCTGCTTCTGAACGGCGAGTTGCCCAACGCAGAAGAGAAAAAAGCATTTGTTGAGATGGTGACGAACCACACCATGGTTCATGAGCAGATAAGAACATTCTTTAACGGTTTCCGTCGGGACGCGCACCCTATGGCGATCATGTGCGGTGTAGTTGGGGCTCTATCAGCTTTTTACCACGACTCGACTGATATCTCGGACCCCCATCACCGAGAGGTTGCCGCATTCAGACTGATTGCAAAGATGCCCACCATCGCGGCGATGAGCTACAAGTTCTCAATTGGCCAGCCCTTCATGTATCCCCGCAACGACTTGGATTACTCGGCCAATTTCCTTCACATGATGTTTGGCAATCCCTGTGAGCCGAGCGTTATTTCTCCAACACTTGCACGGGCCATGGATCGAATTTTCTTGTTGCATGCCGATCACGAGCAAAATGCATCTACATCAACGGTCCGACTGGCCAGCTCGTCTCAAGCCAATCCCTTTGCGTGCATTGCGGCGGGCATCG
>JAACDF010000211.1 GCA_009937065.1 Gammaproteobacteria bacterium
CTCATCTTGATGAATTTCCTCCGCCGTTTGGCGTGTGCTGACCGGAGTAACGTGAACTGTGACGCCGTTAAAGATGGCGTTACCCGTCAACTCGTCGATTGCCGAGACGCCCATAAGGTCGTTGTAACTCGCGCCCGGTGATGCATTAGCTACACGCTGTCGAGTACCGGGCCGATTGTGTCCCCACAAATGCGGTAAGCAGACAACGCCGGGCATGATGTCGTCGCTGATATGTACAGAGACTTCGATGGCACCGCGCTGGGTCGTGATGCGCACCACGCTATCGATATGAATATCGCGAGCCTCGGCGTCTTCAGGGTGAATGATGAGTTCAACTGGATTTCGCCCCTTGATAAGTCGATGGCTGTGGTGCATCCAGCCTAAGGTTCGATTTGTTAGACGACTGATGATTTGCAACGAACTCGAGTCTCCAGCCTTATCATGAGCTTTATCTAAGTGGGCTTTGAGGCGCGGCAAGTCGTCAAGCATGGGTTGGGGCGCGAGGTAGATCTTTTTGTCTGGGGTAAAAAGCCGTTTTGGAAGACAGGGCTTGAGCCCACCCAAATAGATACCGTGCGGGTGCCGTTTGAGCTTTTTAAGATTCAGGCCTCTCGTGTTAAGTGGATTGAGACCTGAGCCATAGGGCCCAAATCGTAACCCTAAGTCGATGATTCGATCGACCGTGAGTAGCTTTCTTGAAAGCCAGCTGACGGTGCGAATCTGCATACGTTTTAGACGTGAGGGCTCACGTTTGGTCCGGATGCCCTCCATGAGTTCACCAATTATTTCGTAATCGGTGTAAACCTTGCCCTGAGGTTTAAACAGTGCGGGCGAGTACTTCGCCCAGTTGATCGTATCGTAGGTGTGATAGAACAGATCGTAATGCTGTTTCTCAAACGGGCCCACAGGCGGCAATATGACGTCGGCAAACCGCGTTGTTTCGTTTAGATAGGGGTCAATAGACACCATGAAATCCAGCTGAGACAACGCCTTTTCGGTATGGTGCCCGTCAGCCATCGACAGGACCATATTGCCCGCTAACGCTATGAGTGTTCTCAATTGACCTTCGCCAGGCGTCAGGATTTCATCTCCCAGTATGGCCATCGGAAATTCTCCGCCGAATTCGGGACGTTGACGAATCCGCGAGCGATAACGGTCATAACTCGAACTAGTTGCCGGTAATGAATCAATGGCATTCCTCGGGAACATGAGGCCGCCTGGCCTATCGAGGTTTCCGGTGATGATATTGAGTACCATGATGAGCCAGAGACAAAGCCCACCAAACTCGACCATCGAGACACCGGTGCGTCCATAGCAGACCGCACGCTCCGCGGTCGCGAACTCTCTGGCTAACCGCTCGATGGTGTTGACCGAGATGCCCGTTGCAGTCGCAATCTGATCAAGATCAAATTCCCCGGTGATGTTCTGAATCTGTGGGTAGCCTACGATGTCAGAGTCAAGCCGACCAAGATCGGCAAGGCTCTGATCGATCACGGATTTAATCAGCCCGATGAGCAGTAAGGCGTCAGTGTTAGGCTTGATGAAGTGATGCTCGTCACAGTACGGCGCCGTCTCGGTCCGTCGAGGGTCAATCAGAACGGCCTTTCCACCTCGCTCGCGGATTTGGTTTAATTTTTTGTGCACGTTGGCACCAGTGGACATCATGGCACCATTGGAGACCTTGGGATTGGTTCCCAGCATAAGGAAGTAATCGGTCCGGTTAATATCAGGCACTGTGGCGAAGAATTGATGTCCTAGCATGTGATGCCAGGCAAAGTTATGTGGCACCTGGTCGCAGGTTGATCCGGTATAGATATGCCGAGTCTCAAGACCCTTCCTGAGCAGGTTTACCCCGAGAAGGGCACCAATATTGTGCGCAGTGCTTCTGCCACAATAGGACCCCGCTGCACCGGTGCCATGCTGTCGTTGTACATGTGCAACGCCCGCCGCGGCGATATCGATGGCTTCATGCCAGTCAGCTTCCCGCCATGAGTCGTCTGGACTTTTTTTGGTAGGGTCAGCCCGCACTCGTACGAGTGGCTTGTGCAATCGATCTGGGTCGGTGTGAATATCTTGGAGGCCGGTCGCCTTCGGACAAATATTGCCTTTACTCAGGACATCCCGCTTATCGCCTCGGATGGCAATGATATTTTCTCCGTCGTGCTCTACCTCTATGCCGCACATAGTCTCGCAGAGATGACAGGTGCGGTAATGAAACTGAGATGCTTTCTTCGATGCCTCTGACACCACATTCTCTTTTTTAGACTTTTGTTTCATACATGAAGCTCGTCATATGCAACAACAGGTCGGGGTATCAGAATGCTCATAAATTCGAAGTCAGCCATTTTGACTTCGCGTTTCGTACGAACGGTGCTGGCTCGGCTTGCTGTTGCGATTTTGGGATTTTTAAGCGCTCTTCAACCACATCAATCACCATTCGTGTAATCGCGGGAAGATCGGTCTGTCGGGCCTCGTCAAGGGTTAGCCAGTGGAGATCCAGCAGTTCCCCTGAGGCACTCGACACCTGCGAGGGGTCCGATTGAATCGTTGAGTCATGCACCATGAAAAATCGTGTATCGAAACGACGGGAGCGGTAGGGCGGCGTTATGGCTCGCGCAATGAAGTCCATGTCCTCGAGCGGGGGAACGACTCCGTGCGAAAAATACTGGGACCAACTGTTGTTTGTTGTTTGAACCATGTTGGTTGACGAACGGCCCACAACTAAGCCCGTTTCTTCAAACGTCTCACGAATAGCAGCCAATGCTAAACCACGTAGTTTGGCGTCTGAGACGTTTGATCGTGTTTCTCGGCGCAGGCGTGTAAGTACCGTATCGGTAAGTTCACAAGGCA
>JAACDF010000212.1 GCA_009937065.1 Gammaproteobacteria bacterium
AGGCTAATAGAAGCCCAACCGCTGTTGCTCCAGCAACCCATGGTCCCAGCATGAAGCTCCATGCTTGCGCGAGGATGCACCACATAAATGCGAATCGTAGTGCGGCAGTTTCCGAGACACGTCCTGATGGGATCGGTCTATCAGGTTCATTAAGTGCATCAACCTCTCGATCGTGCCAGTCATTAATGATTTGACTTGCCCCACAGACGAGAGGACCTGTAAGCAATGCCCCTGCAATGAATAACCAGGGCGCTTGGAAGGGCGTAATGCCGCCAGAGACTAAGCCGCACATAAGTGCCCACATAGGTGGGAACCAGGTGATCGGTTTCAGGAGCTGAATGAAATCGGCGAGCGAAGCGCCCGATGTTGCTCCCGGGTTTACAGCCGTGGAATTGCTCATCTCAGCATGGTGTACATGCTGGGACAAACAGTCAATAATTCATGACAATTTAGTAGTAATTAAATATTTACATTGAGTCCTGGTCGCCACCAACTTCGGCATCGCCAAGATCAAAGCGCCGGAGTTTTGTGTATAAACTTTGGCGACTGAGTCCTAGTAATTCCGCTGCAGAGGCGCGATTGCCGCTGGTAAGCTTAAGAGCTGCTTCGATGCAAAGTGCCTCGATCACGTCGGTTGATTCACGCACCAGTTCTTTTAAGGGAACCCGACCCACACGACCTGTAATCTGCTCAATAGAGCGGGGCAGGTGGTCGTCGACTGACTGATCGGGCGTAATTCGCCGACCGATATCTCTCACGTAAAGCATCACGCGAGTAGAGCCATTTTTACCCGCTCTGGAGACCGAAAGCTCAATATCGACAGAGGACTCGGTTTCGGTCCGAAGGGTAGTTGAATAAAGGCGTACGGACCCCTCCTGTTTGGAGTGATCCAGCACAATATTCAGATCAACAGCCGAGCGACCAATCCAGCGATCTGCTCTTCGACCCTCGACGAGCTCTGGTGACGCGATGCCAGCCATATCCAAGAACGCGTTATTTGCAGCTAAAACTATGCCTTGCTCGTCTAGCTCTAAAATGCCGTCCGGCGCGTTGCTGAAGAATGACTGAAACTCGACACCGCTGAGATCGCGCTCGCTGTCATCTCGAAGCCGAATGAGAAGCCGTCCCTCACCCGACTGACGCAGATAGGTAATCGCAATATTGAGTTCTAAACCCGAGTCAGTATGGATCATTCCGTCGACAGTGGTGGTTACCGATCGAGCTTCACGAGTCAATCGCTCGAGGGTGTTACCAGCCTCTTCATCCAGCCCTAGTGGGAAGGGTTTTCCTACCAAGGTGGTGCCAGTACCGACAAGTAAGGTGGCTGCTACAGGATTTGCTTCTAGTATGCGTCCGCTGGAGTCATCGACCACGATGAAGCCCTCGGACACCATATCTAGCAGGCGTCGATAGCGCGCTTCAAGTCTTCGTTTAGACCAGTAATCCCGCTCCATCGCGTGCTGGGCATTTAATAATTGGTGTCTTAGGCTGGCCTCGGGAAGCAGATCAATTCCGGCAATTTTTAATTCACTAGACTGCGTGTCGGCACAGATCCAACAAAGGAGAGGTACTCTGTTGCTGTTCCGTGGCGCGATTGATACGTCGCAACGTAAAGCAATCCCTTTGTTGCGTCGAGCCTCGGCTAAACGTGCCTCTAAAGCGCCCCGGGAATCATCTGTTACCAACTCACTCAGTGGTCTGCCAGCGAGGTCCTCTGGCTGCAAAGCGCTTGAGGGTCCGTTGACGCTGGCATCTAAAATAATACCGGCATCATCAACAACAAATTGGATGCTTGCGAGGTGCTGCAGCAAGAGCTCGGAAGGGGGCGCTGATGGGGTGTTCACTGCGAGTGCTACTCCGATACTACGAGACGCGGCTCAAACGTCGTTAATGTCTTAAAAAACCGAATGTTACACAGCGCGAATGTGGTCGTCATCACTATCTTTACACTTCAATGGCAATATCTAGTATACGTCAAGTTTTCCGTTCAGGATCACTGTAATATTTAGTTGACACTCATATGGCCGAACACTACCCTGCAAATTAATAAGATGACGCTAACTGTGCGTGTTGCACACACACCGGGGAAAGTGGCGTGAATGATAAAAAAAATGAAATAACCGGCGCTGCGTTGTACACGCCGGAACAAAAGTTACGCCGAGACCAGACGGTGTGGACCCTAGTGCAGGGGGTTCTTGCTCCGCTTCAGTTTCTGGTCTTCGCAATCAGCGCGGTTTTCGTGGTGAATTTCTTACTGAATGGCACGGGTTTGTTTGCTGCAACTGTCTCTGTCGTTATCAAGACAGGCATTCTTTACACCATTATGGTGACGGGCGCGATCTGGGAGAAGGTCGTGTTTGGTCGTTACCTATTTGCACCGGCGTTCTTCTGGGAAGACGTAGTGAGCATGGGGGTCATAGCACTTCACAGCCTCTATCTGATCATGCTGTTAGCGGGCTGGGGCACACCGCAGGAACAAATGTGGGTCGCGCTCGCAGCCTATGCGGCCTATGTGGTCAATGCAGTGCAGTTCCTCAAGAAGTTCCAGCAAGCGCGCGCGAGTTCGACATCGACACCCTTTTCTGCCGACGAGATGTCGGTAGGGGCACGTGTATGAGCAACGTGATTGCCAGTAGTGTCGGTGAACACCACCCTGGACCGCAGCTCCAAGAGCGAGGCCAGCGGGCGGTCTTCTGTGGTCTTACCTCTATCATATGGCTACACCGTCGTATCCAGGATGCCTTCTTTCTTGTTGTCGGCTCACGTACCTGCGCTCATTTAATTCAGTCTGCTGCGGGCGTGATGATTTTTGCAGAGCCACGGTTCGCAACAGCCATCTTGGGAGAAAGAGATCTCGCTGGTATGGCTGATTGCCATGAGGAGCTCGATCGTGTGGTCGGCGAGTTAATTGCACGTCGCTCGGGTATTAACCGCTTGTTTCTGGTCGGCTCTTGCCCGTCCGAGGTGATCAAGCTCGATTTGGAGACTGCGGCCGCCAAGTTGCAGGCCAAACATGAGAATCGTGTCCGTATATCGGCTTTTAGCGGGAGCGGCATTGAAACAACCTTCACTCAAGGCGAAGACCAATGCCTTAAGAGTACCGTTGCTGAGTTGCCCTCACTCGAGGCCTCAAACCAGAACCTCATTGTATTGGGAACGGTCTCCGATATTGTTGAAGATCAGTTCCGGCGATTATTCGATGAATTAGATATCAAAAATGTCCACTTTTACCCAGGACGTAAGGCTGGAGATTTGCCGGCAGTTGGTAAAGGCACGCGCGTCATTGCGGCGCAACCCTTTGTCGGTGAAACGGCGCGCGCGTTGATAGAGCGTGGAGCTGATTTGATCAGCGCCCCGTTTCCCTTGGGTGCCGAAGGTAGCAAAGCGTGGTTTGAAGCAGTCGCTAGTGCGTATGGCGTTGATCCGGAGCGGACACAACAAGCTCTGGAGATGCCCTATCAGCGTGCGAAGCGTGCCGTGTCGGTGCATCGACCCAAACTCGAGGGCAAGCGAATTCACTTTTTGCCCGATTCGCAGCTGGAAATTCCCATGGCTCGTTTCTTGTCAGAGGAGCTCGGTCTAGGTGTTAACGAGATTGGCACACCCTTTCATGACCAATTAGTGATGCGTGGAGAACTCGCTCGCTTGCCCAAGGACGTACCTATGGTTGAGGGGCAGGATCTTGATCCCGCGCTCGCTCGGGTTCGAGCCGCACGACCCGATTTGACTGTTTGCGGGATGGGTATCGCCAACGCACTCGAATCGGAAGGACTCCGAACTAAATGGTCCATCGAACTTGTTTTTTCGCCTGTTCAGGGGTTCGACCAAGCTGGTGATCTGGCAGGCCTTTTTGCTAAGCCACTGACGCGCGAAGACATATTGAAGGTCGGATCATGGAGCTGACGCTATGGACCTATGAAGGTCCGCCTCATGTTGGCGCGATCCGCATCGCCGCATCGATGAGTGATGTGCATCTGATGCTGCACTCACCTCAGGGTGATACCTACGCTGACCTACTGTTCACGATGATTGAACGAGACGGGAGACGGCCACCGGTTACCTACACGACATTCCAAGCCCGCGATTTGGGTTCATCTACAGCAGAGATGGTTATAAATTCGTTGCGTGAGTCTGCCGAGCGATTCAAGCCCCAGGTATTGATGGTGGCAGACTCCTGCACCGCTGAACTCATTCAAGATCAGCCTGGCGCGCTTGCTTTAGGCGCGGATCTTCCAGTGCCCGTCATTCCTCTGGAAATGGCGGCTTACACCCGAAAAGAGAACTGGGGTGCGGCTGAAACCTTTTATCAGTTGGTCCGTGGACTATTGTCGAGGCAGGCACCACCGCCCGGAACTGAGCGACCACCTCGAGAGGTCGGTACGAGGCCCAGTGTGAACCTTCTAGGACCCACGAAGCTTGGATTCAGGTGTCGTGATGATGTTGTCGAGATAGAGCGATTGCTGAGCTCAATGGGCGTGGATGTAAATGTGGTTGCACCTCTGGGCGCGTCTCCAAAAGATTTACAATCTCTTCCTAAGGCCGACGCTAACGTCAATCTTTGCCCGGAGGTTTCGGATTTGACCTGTAGTTGGCTCGCCCGCACATTCGGCATGCCAACCATTAGCACCATCCCAATGGGTTGGGGTGCTACTCGTGACTTCATAGCCGAAGTCGCTTCGGTACTGGCTTTGGATATCAACATTGATGCGGTAGGTGAATCTCGCCTGCCCTGGTATTCACGCTCAATCGACTCAACCTACCTCACGGGCAAACGTGTGTTCGTATTCGCCGACGGCAGTCATGCGATTGCTGCAGCAAGAGTGGCTCGCGATGAGATGGGTTTTGAAGTTGTAGGGCTTGGTACCTACAGCAGAGAGCGTGCTCGCGACGTTCGTGTGGCCGCTAAAGAGTACGGCTTAGAAGCGCTCATCACAGACAATTACCTCGAGGTAGAAGCCAAAGTTCAAGAGCTGCAGCCGGAGATGGTTCTAGGAACCCAGATGGAGCGGCATATTGCCAAGCGACTCGGTATTCCGTGTGCGGTGATTTCTACTCCGGCGCACGTTCAGGACTACCCGGCCCGATATTCACCTCAGATGGGATTTGAGGGTGCAAACGTACTGTTCGACACCTGGGTTCATCCGCTGATCATGGGGCTAGAGGAGCATTTATTGCACATGTTCCGCGATGACTTTGAATTCAACGACACTGTCGGGCCTTCTCACTTGGGCAGTGAGGGAGAGGGCGCTCGGGCTCACGATGCAGCAGCAGGGGTTGGTGAAGCCGATGAAGGTGCTCTTGTCTGGGCTTTTGAAGCCGAAAAAGAGCTCAAGAAGATTCCGTTTTTTGTCAGAGGCAAGGCTCGTCGCAATACAGAGAGATTTGCTGTCGAGCAAGGACTTACCACTATCGAAGTAGACACGCTCTATGACGCGAAAGCACACTTCAGCAACTGACGCAGCGACAACGATAAACGTCGTCCTCGTCACGCTAGATAACCATGTGAATGGTGCTATCGCTCGAGCTGAAAAACGTCTGACTCATGACTTGCCAGGCATCGACTTTACTAGCTTTGCAGCCACAGAGTGGGATGCAAATCCTCAGTCATTAAGTGACTGTCGGGCGGCGATTGCCAAGGGTGACATCGTCATTGTCACCATGCTGTTCATGGAGCCTCATATCAAAGCTATTTCCGACGCTTTGGCAGCGCGACGCGATCATTGCGATGCGATGGTGTGCTGTATGTCGGCACCAGAGGTTATGCAATACACCCGAATGGGCCGCTTTACGATGGACGGAGAGCCCTCAGGCCCCATTGCATTGTTAAAGCGTCTTCGCGGTACTCCTAAGGACGGCAAGCCTGCTGCCTCGGGAGAGCGTCAGCTCGCGATGTTGCGACGCTTGCCTCGCATACTTCGCTTTATTCCCGGAACTGCTCAAGATGTCAGGGCTTACTTCCTGACACTTCAGTTTTGGCTTGCCGGCTCTGAGGATAATCTGACCCGGATGGTGAGCTTTTTAATTCATCGCTATGCGGCGGGGCCTCGCGAGGTGCTGCGAAAAGTTGCGCGTGAGGAGCCTCCCATTGAGTACCCCGATGTTGGTGTTTACCAGCTAGAGGGTCGCCAACGCATTGTTGATTCGATCGATACAATATCGACATCAGACCATCAAAATGGAACGGTCGGCTTATTGTTGATGCGCTCCTACGCGCTTGCGGGCAATACCCGTCACTATGATGCAGTCATTCAGGCTTTGGAGGCGCGAGGGCTACGGGTTATTCCGGCCTTTGCTGCTGGACTGGATGCGCGCCCCGCGGTTAGACGATTCTTCATGGAGAATGGTCAACCCATTGTCGACGCCGTGGTGTCTTTAACGGGTTTTTCACTCGTTGGCGGGCCTGCCTACAACGATACTGATGCTGCACAAGCCATGTTGGCTGAGCTAAACGTGCCTTATCTTGCGGTTCAGGCGCTCGAGTTCCAGAGTATTAATCAATGGCGTGACTCGCCTATGGGGCTCATGCCCGTTGAAGCCACGATAATGGTTGCTATTCCTGAGCTTGATGGTGCTACGGGCCCCATGGTCTTTAGTGGACGTGATCGAGAGGATCCAAAACGATCCTTTGATATGAGCCCCGAGGTAGAGCGAATTGATCGATTAGCTGATCGAGTCCAGAAGCTGGTGAAATTGCGGCGATCGGCCCGAGCAGAACGAAAAATAGCTATTACTTTATTTAATTTCCCGCCCAATAGTGGAGCCATGGGGACTGCTGCGCACTTAAGCGTTTTTGAGTCAGTGCTCAATACGCTCCGAGCACTCGATAAGGCGGGTTATCAGGTTGAGATGCCTGAAAGCGTTGACGCGCTGCGCGAAGCATTACTGGTTGGAAACTCGGAGCAATACGGAGCAGAAGCAAACGTTCACGCGACGATACCAGTCGACGATCACGTCGCCCGCGAGCCTTATTTGGAGGAAATCGAGGCTCAGTGGGGTCCTGCTCCCGGCAAGCATTGGACGGATGGACGCCAGTTGTTTGTGCTCGGGAAATCATTCGGCAATGTGTTCATTGGGGTGCAACCCGCGATGGGCTACGAAGGCGACCCCATGCGGCTGCTGTTCGAGGGCGGATTAGCACCTACACACGTTTTTTCCGCCTATTACCGGTGGCTTCGCGAGGATTATGCAGCTGACGCTGTGCTGCATTTTGGTACCCACGGAGCTCTCGAGTTTATGCCCGGTAAGCAGGTGGGTCTCTCAAGCAAATGTTGGCCCGACCGACTTATTGCCGATCTCCCTAATTTTTACCTTTATGCCGCAAATAACCCGTCTGAGGGTTTGATCGCAAAACGCCGTTCAGCCGCCACACTGATTAGCTACCTGACACCGCCCGTGACCCGTGCAGATTTACATAAAGAGTTCGCCGAACTGCGTTCAATGATCGATCGATGGCGGACAAGAGACCCAGGGACTCACGAAGCCCAGTTGCAACAGTTGCTCGATGCTATCGCAGCGCACGCCGAAATTTGCGAGCTCTCGATAACGACCACTCCAATCGACGGGGCTGAGGCTGAGTCTTGGGTGAGTGGTTTGCGGCTCCAGCTCGACGAGATAGAAATGTCGCTCATTCCGTTTGGCATGCACGTCATTGGCTCCCCAATGACGTCGGATGAGCGTGCTGAAACGGTTGCTGCCATCGCACAGGCCGGAGGTGCTGATGGAATTGATCAAGGCCGTTTGGATAGCGTTCTCGCATCTGAAGATCGCGGTGGCCTGAACGGGCTCCTCGCTGAGTATCGTGTTCCCGCGGACGATATCGAACCGCTCGCTAATCGATTGATCGAGGCATCTAGTCATTTAGTTGAAGAGTTTGAGCTTCCTGCTTTGATTGACGCATTGGATGCGAAGTTCATTTCACCTGTATCGGGTGGTGACCTCATTCGGAATCCGGAGAGTCTCCCTACCGGACGCAATATTCATGGATTTGATCCATTCAAATTGCCCAGTGCCTTCGCGTTGATCGAGGGTGAGCGGCAGGCTAAGCAACTGGTAGATCGGCATCTCATCGACAGTGGAATGCTTCCAACCTCCGTTGCATTAGTTTTATGGGGAACCGACAACTTAAAAAGCGAGGGTGTGGCTATTGGTCAGGCGCTCGCACTTATTGGCGCGCGGCCACGCTTCGACAGCTACGGCCGGCTATCCGGCGCAGAGCTAATCCCTATTGATGAACTGGGTCGGGCGCGTGTTGATGTCATTGTGACGTTATCCGGTATTTTCCGTGATCTACTGCCAATGCAGACCCGCCTTTTGGCTGAGGCGGCATATTTAGCTGCGGCAGCTGACGAACCCTTGGAGCTTAATCCAATCAGGCGAAGTGCGTTGGAGTACCAGGCAGCCCATAACTGCGATCTCGATACCGCAGCCTTGCGGGTATTTAGCAATTCAGAGGGAGCCTACGGATCTAACGTCAACATGCTGGTGGACTCTGGTCGCTGGGATAATGAATCCGAGTTTGCAGATACCTATACGAACCGTAAGGGGTTTGCATACGGAAGAACCGGTGCCGTTTCACAGCAGACAGATCTTTTAAACGACGTATTAGGGAACGTTGACCTGGCCTATCAAAATCTTGATTCCGTCGAGCTTGGTATCACAACCGTCGACCACTATTTTGACACGTTGGGTGGCATAAGCAGTGCTGTTCAGCGGGCAAAGGGCAACAGCGTTCCAGTGTATATAGCTGACCACACGGGCAGTGGCGATGGCAAAGTTCGCACACTTGACGAACAAGTTGCTTTGGAGACGCGAACGCGTCTTTTGAATCCAAAATGGTACGAGTCGATGCTCGACCATGGATACGAGGGTGTCCGACAAATTGAGGCACACCTCACCAATACCATGGGCTGGTCAGCAACTGCTGGCGGCGTAGCACCGTGGGTTTACAAGCAAGTATCAGAAACATTCATTCTTGATGAAGACATGCGGCGGCGGTTGGCTGAGCTCAATCCCGTTGCGGCATCTCGCGTCGCAAATCGGCTCATTGAGGCACAAGAGAGAGACTACTGGGGAGCTGATGAGGAGCAACTCGAGGCGCTTAGGCGCGCGGGTGAAGACCTTGAAGATCTTCTAGAAGGCATATCGGGGGAGGTAGCCGCATGAATTCACCAAACCAATTTATTCCAGTTAAGGATGTCGGAAACGGTGATGGCGAGGGCAGTGTTCAGGTACATCTGGATGAACACATCGATGTCGCGAAAGCGAAGATTTTCGCTGTTTACGGGAAGGGGGGCATTGGTAAAAGCACAACGTCATCTAACCTATCGGTCGCTTTCTCTAAGTTAGGGAAGCGCGTTATTCAAATTGGCTGTGATCCAAAGCACGACTCCACCTTCACTTTGACTAAGGCATTGATGCCTACCGTTATTGATGTGCTCGAGTCGGTTGAGTTTCACGCGGAAGAGTTGCGCACCGAAGACTACGTTCACATTGGCTACAACGGTGTCATGTGCGTAGAAGCGGGTGGTCCACCTGCGGGAACGGGGTGCGGTGGCTATGTCGTCGGCCAAACGGTTAAATTGCTAAAACAGCACCACTTACTTGATGATGCCGACGTTGTCATCTTTGATGTCTTGGGTGACGTTGTTTGTGGTGGCTTTGCGTCCCCACTACAGCATGCTGAACGAGCGCTTGTGGTCACAGCAAACGATTTTGACTCGATCTTTGCGATGAACCGGATCGCGGCTGCGATAGAAGCGAAATCCAAAAACTACGGTGTCCGTTTGGGTGGTGTCATTGCTAACCGCAGCGCGGACACTGACGAGATCGATCGATTCAATGCCGAGGTGGGGTTGAAGCGGGTTGCGCATTTCCCCGATCTTGATGTCATACGACGTAGTCGACTTAAAAAGTCGACCCTCTTCGAGCTTCCCGACTCGCCAGAGCTCAAAGCTGTGCAAGACGAGTATATGCAGCTCGCACAGGGCTTATGGAATGGCGCAGAGCCACTCGACGTCAAACCGATGAAAGACCGCGACCTATTCGATTTCCTAGGATTTGATTGATGGCTCACGTTAACTACCAGCAACGACGCCAGCAGATCGAGCATTACTTCGATCGGACAGCAGCCGACGTATGGGCAAGACTGACCTCAGACGAGCCTGTGAGTGGCATTCGCGAAACGGTGCGCGCGGGTCGTGAGGAGATGAGAAACACCTTGCTCAGCTGGTTGCCTGAAGACTTGTCTGGACGTCGGGTTTTGGATGCGGGTTGTGGCACCGGCGTTATCTCCATCGAGCTTGCCAAGCGAGGGGCTGAGGTTGTCGCTGTGGATCTATCGCAGTCGCTCATTGACCTTGCAAATGAGCGCTACTCGAGTATGGATGAGTATCACCAGATTCAATTCATCGTCGGTGACATGCGCCAACTCGAAGGCGAGCGCTTTGATCATGTGCTCGCGATGGATTCCATTATTCACTACGCGGCTAAAGACGGGCTTCGGACGCTCGAGAAACTCGCGGATAGCGTTGATGAGTCGATGGTATTCACCTTTGCCCCAAAGACACTTCCGCTCGCGGCCATGCACGCGGTCGGAAAGTTTTTCCCTCGCAGTGATCGCGCACCGGCAATCGAGCCCATCGCACCCGGCGCACTGCTGAGATCACTGGGTAACTCCGAGGCTCTGACTGATTGGCAGGTCGGTAGAGAACACAGAGTCTCTACGGGATTTTACACGTCTCAAGCAATGGAGTTGATCAGAGAATGCTGATTTCGCGTGAGCAATTCATGGCTCTGACCGCTCGAGTTAATGAGCGGTATCTGCCATGGCTGAACGTGGTCCAGGGTGATCGCACCTTGTCCCGGCTCGCGCGCCTATCTCTATTCCAAGTGTCTGTCGGAATTTGTTTTGTCCTGCTCAACGGTACCCTGAATCGTATTATGGTGATCGAGCTGGGGCGCGCTGCATGGCTGGTATCGGCGATGTTGGCGCTACCGTTATTGCTTGCGCCTGCAAGGGTGCTTATCGGGTATCGCTCTGATAATCATCAATCCTTCCTGGGCTACCGACGGTTACCTTACTTATGGATGGGGACCATGGGTCAGTTCGGTGGTCTCGCACTGATGCCGTTTGTACTTATCCTAATGACATCGGCTGACGCAAATGCTTCTTGGATGGGATTTGCTATGTCGCTCGGCGCGTTGCTGCTGGTGGGTGCTGGTATGCATGTAACGCAGACTGCGGGTTTGGCTTTGGCCACCGATTTGGCTTCAGAAAAGACACGCCACCAAGTCGTTACGATGCTTTATCTGATGCTACTTGTGGGCATGGTTATTGGTGCTCTTGGTTTCTCTTTGCTGCTGGAGCCCTTCAGTTACTTCAGGCTCATTCAGGTCATTCAGGGATCGGCATTGGTTGTGGCCGGTTTGAATATTGTGGCGATGTGGCAGATGGAGCCGCGAAGACCTGACCTCACAAGCTTCGAATTATCGCGTCCGACTTTTGGACAGTCATGGAAGGTCCTGGCTGCAAGTCCCGGCGCACATCGTCTTCTAATTGCAGTCGCGCTAGGTACGCTCGGTTTCAGCATGCAGGAAATATTGCTCGAGCCCTATGGTGCCGAAGTACTGGCGATGTCAGTCAGTCAAACCACGCGCCTCACCGCTATATTTGCTGGCGGCATGTTGATTGCCATGGCGCTCTCGGCACGCTATCTCGGGCGTGCCGGCGAACCTATCAGACTGGCGGCTTATGGCGCTGTCGTCGGCGTATTTGCGTTCGCTGCGGTCATTATGGCGGGCGCCTTCGACTCTTTGACCTTATTTGCCGCAGGAACCTTGCTGATTGGTATCGGGAACGGGCTCTTTGCGGTGGGAACTCTGACAGCCGCCATGCTGCTGGCGGGTACAGCCACCGCGGGTCTGGTCATAGGGACCTGGGGTGCTGTACAGGCAACGGCTTTAGGCTGTGCCGTATTCCTCGGTGGCGCACTGCGAGACGTGACAGAGGCTCTGATTAATGGCGGCGTGCTTGGCCAACAATTGTCTGGCCCCGCGACGCCTTATGGCGCGGTTTACCACTTAGAAATAATTATCTTATTCGCTTCGCTCGTTGCACTGGGTCCATTGGTGCGGCAGTTAGGCAATGACAAGGACCAACCACTCACAATGAAACTTGCTGATTTCCCAAGCTAGAAACCACTACCAGGAGGACACACCATGGGTACTGGAGAAATTTATTTAGACTTTGCAGCGATCATGTTCACCGTCTTTTGCGGTGCATTCGTTTATCTCGTGCTCTATCTTCACAAAGAAGGTAAGCGTGAGGGATTCCCGCTTCGTCACGACGGACCGGTTGATACGTACAGCACCGGTGTAGGCGGTCTTCCGGATTCGAAGACTTACAAACTCGCACATGGTCAGGGCGAGCGTACGGTTCCCGGAGCGATGCCTGATCAGTATGAGTTGAAGGCGAAGCCAACGCACGCTCATCCCGGAGCACCCCTCGAACCTACTGGCGACCCTATGGTTGACGGTGTGGGGCCGGCGGCATATTCGATTCGTCCTGAGCGTCCTGATCTCACTATTGATGGCGCTCCTCGAATCGTCCCACTTCGAGTGGATAGCGATCACAAGGTTCACAAAAACGACCCTGACCCTCGCGGCAAAGCAGTCTATGGTTGTGATGGGGAGCGAGGCGCTACGGTTGTCGATTTGTGGGTCGACCGTGCTGAGCCACACTTCCGCTACGCAGAGCTCGATGTCGGTGAGCGACGAGTACTACTTCCCATGACGTTTGCTCGTGTTAAGCCGGATGGCTCTGTTCATGTGAAATCGATCCGCGGCGATCAGTTCAAGCAAGTACCGGGTCTCGCTAATCCAGACCAGGTGACGCTTCAGGAAGAGGATAAGATTGTAGCCTTCTACGGTGGCGGCACAATGTACGCAATGCCAGATCGCCAAGGTCCCTGGCTATGAACGAGTACGGACACGAGCCGATTGTCGGGCTCCCCGGGGATCTGCCGGAGGGGGAACACGTTCTCTGGCAGACATCCCCCAGCTGGGAGTCAATGGCTAAGCGCGTATTTCAGGTCTATACCGCGTCGCTCTATTTTGCGGTGTTAATTGCCGGCCACGCTATCTACCGCATTATGGATGGTGCATCCCTATCGGTACTGACGGGCACACTGGCATGGCAAGGTGGGTTGGCGCTGACAGTCATCGGTATTTTGGCTTTCATGGCTAAGCTCTATGCCCAGAGTACGATTTACACAATCACTAACCGACGTCTGGTTATTCGCTCGGGTCTGGCTTTACCAATGATTGTCAACTTGCCATTAACCAAGGTTGAGTCTGCGGGACTTCGTCGGCTTCGGGATGGGACAGGAGACATTACGTTCCTACCTGTAGAGGGAACGAAGGTTTATTGGCTCATGCTGTGGCCTCATGTTCGGCCCTTTAACTTTAGCCGAGTACAACCGCTGCTCAGGGGTATAGAGGATCCTGATTCGGTTGCACGGTTACTGGTTAATGTTATCGAGGAAATGCGTGAGACTTGGACTGAAGAGCACGAAGCGACACAGATCGCTGCGGTTTAACAGACGCTAGTTCACAACTAGCTGGGGGGATAATGTGGGTTGGCCCGGACTGTTGTTCGGGGTGCTGAGGCATCCTGTCTTTCTATTGTTGGCGCTCTTAGGGCTGGCGTGGTCTCTTATTGCGGTAAACGATCAGGGGTACCAAGGTCCGCCGCAAAAGCCCGACGTGGAGATCCTTGCCCGCGTCACTTTAAAAGTGGTTGACGGTGACGCCGGTGCAGTGATGATTCTTCCATCGGGCGGCTCCAATCCTATCGTTCAATATGGTGCGGGGGAGGGCAGCTTCTTCCGCGGCGTAATGCGAACCCTGGTCCGTGAGCGGACGGCTCGCTCAATCGTGGACAAGCCTGAGTTCGTCCTGGAATTAACGTCGCAGGGTAGTCTGATGTTGGTTGATGAGCTCACTGGTTACTGGATCGCTATTGAGGCATTTGGTCCCGATAACTACCGCGAGTTTCGATCGATCTTTGATAAGGCTCGCGATCCATCCCTGATAGTAGCGGATAGAGCCTAGCCCATGTTATGGCCCGCTTTAGTCACTGCTGTGTCCTCATGGTGGCTCCTAACAGGACTTGCCCTTGTGTTGGCACACCAGTCAGGAAAGCGTGCACATGCCGGGTTTATGTTGGTGTCGGTTCTGGCTTTGGCTGCTTGTATACTGGTTCCATTTAATGCGGCTTCGGATACCCCCATGGCAGCCGCAATCGGTTTTATTTTGGGTCTGGTTATTTGGTGTTGGCTGGAAATCAGCTATTTGCTGGGGTACGTCAATGGACCCAACCATCAACCATGTCCCGATCAGGTTTCTCTGTGGCAGCGCTTTAAAGGGGCCGTATCAACTACCATTTACCATGAAGCCTGTGTGGTAGGTGCTGTGGCGTTTCTCGCTGTCATCAGCGTGACTGAGCCGAACCCCACCGCTTTTTATACCGTGTCAGTCCTCTGGCTGATGCGTTGGAGCGCGAAACTGAATCTTTTTTTTGGTGTTCGTGCATTCAACGAGCGGTGGCTACCAGATCATTTAAATTACCTTGTTTCCTACTTGAGAACCGACCGATTGAGTATTTTGCTCCCGGTCTCGACCGGCTTAGGGTTCTACGTCACCTACACCATCTTTCAAAACGCGATGACGGTGCCCAACCTGACAAACCAATTGTCACTCTACTTGGTGGCAAGTTTGATGCTCTTAGCATCAATGGAGCATTTGTTTCTGATGTTTCCGGTAAATGAAGCCGCGCTGTGGCGTTGGGCGCGCACGGAAGAGCCACAACCACGCGCGGTTCGAGTGAATAAAGATGACTTCTGAGTGCTTCGGTTGTTCTTTTTTCGTTCAAGTTTCCTTGACGGGGTATATTTCTGGGCATAAGTTATGGACGTGGGACTGCCTTTTGCATTCTCAACTGACTGGTGCTCCTGTAGCGCTTCCGTTTGAGGTCCTCGGTCGACGAGATACCGGTGAACCCAGCCAGCGATTAAAGCGGTACTGAACGGGATGTTTTTAACATGACATGGTCGAATCAAAAGCCGCCAGGCCTAGATGACATTTTCGAACGACATGGTAGCCCGCATGCGATAGCGGGTGAGGCCATTGCGGTGGTCGACGAAAAGGCGCATCTATCCTTGTCTAAGGCATTGCGTGAAAGTGACGCTACATCCGCAGCGTTATACGTTCACATTCCATTTTGCCCTAGCCGCTGTTTAAGCTGTGATCACCTCACCATAATCGAACATGACCATAAGGCAATGGACCGCTATTTGGCCCATCTGCATGACGAATTGGCGCTAATGTCAGAGCAATCTCGGTTTCCTCTACAGATAAATCGGATTCATATTGGTGGTGGGTCACCCAATTACCTTGATGACGTTCAACTAGCTCGGCTAATGGCGTCCATTCAGAGTGCTTTTGACGTCGCAGCAGATGCAGATGTCTCGATGGAAATTAATCCAAGACGAACATCTCGTTCGCAGCTGGATTTAATTAAAGGTCTAGGCGTAAAGCATCTCAACCTCGAAGTTCGTGATGTCGATGCTAACGTCCAAAATGAATTAGGAAGAACCCAGTCCTTCAGCCTCTTGGAAGACGTCTTTAGCGTAGCGCGAGATATGAAATTCGCGAGCGTTAATATGGACTTGGTGTTCGGTCTTCCTGGTCAAACGTCGCGGTCAATGAAAAACAGTGTGGCGATGATCGCTGAGTTGGCTCCCGATATGCTGGTATGCCAACAGTACACTCGAAGGCCCCAGCAATTTCCTCATCATGCCGCGCTTGATAACGACGCCATGCCGAGTCTAGGCGAAAAGCTAGCGATATTTAATGCCGTCGTGGTTGGCCTAGAGAATGAAGGCTATGACTGGATTGGGCTGAACGCATTTGTACGACCCGGGCATGAGCTCAGTGTGGCACAAGCGCAAGGTACGTTGCGTTACAGTGCACTGGGCTACAGTGAGGAAACAGTGTCTCAGGTCCTTGGTGCTGGGCTGGGTTCAGTGAGCGAGGTTGGCGATATTGTTGCGCAGAACTTCATCGACATTGACGCTTGGCAGATAGCCCTGAATCAAAACCGGCTTGGAACTCAGGTGCTGATTGAGACAAGCGAATTTGAAATCGCGCGTCGTTCGGTGATGCGTCGTTTGATGTGTAATAGCGAAGTGCCGGTATCCTCGGTAAAACAACCCGATGTACTCACACTTGTAGATTCGCTCGAGAATCAGGGTTACACGAAAAAGCAAAATAATGTCATCTATTTGACGGACCTTGGTCGTATGGCACTGCCCCATTTTTGGTCGGATTCGTCGCCAAGATTCCGCTGGCTGTAATCCCCGGTGTCTTAGACGGGCGCGGTTATCTGTCCACTAAAATCATCTTTGATGCGTTGCCATTCTGTGGCGAACCAAGGCGTGGTTTGGATGTTGTGATCATCAAGCCATTCATCAACCGTAGTCACTGAAACCCAGGCCGTATCTGCGATTTCCGTTGGATTGAAGTCGGGTAGTGGTCTGCCGGTAACGTTACCAACAAACACAGAGCACAGCTCGTGCTCGCTGCCGACATCGTTAAACACAGCATGGTATTCAAACTTGAAGAGAAACGTCAGTTCAGACTCTAAATTGAGCTCCTCTTTTAGTCTTCGCTTAGTCGCCTGAGTCAGGGATTCCCCGCGTCTCGGGTGGCTGCAACAGGTATTCGACCAGTATTCCGGCCATAGTGGTTTGAGCGCACTGCGCTGCTGCAGCAGGACTTCGCCTTGCTCGTTGAATAAAAAAATTGAAAACGCTCGATGCAAGACGCCATTGCCGCGGTGCGCAGCTGCCTTTTCTTCAAAGCCTATGACGACATCATCACTGTTCACGAGCATCAGCGGCTCGTTGTCGAAAGATACGATATGAGAGGTATCAGCCATGGTGGAAGTTTAAAGCTGTCTTTCTGTATGCGTAAGGTGGTAAAAAGACCCACTCCTTGGGGAAGGACACGTGAACTGAGCAATTCGGGTGGAGATCGGCGATCGTAGCTCTGGGGGCAGGGTGATCGCGAAGTCCCGATTGGGTTCACATCGCAACGTCTGGGGGCAGCCGGTGCGTGGGTCGGAAATATCGGAGCCCCTTTCAGGGCCCGATTCTCGAACGGTACTTACTGCCGTGAGGGAGGGAGCGCCTCCGCCATGGCCGCAGGTGCCGCGTATGGACCATCGATCCAGTTGTACTTCGCAGAGCTCAACAGGACGAAGTGGATCAATACAGCTACTGAGAACAGGAAAACGCCCTGCGCTACTAGTACCCGTCGTGGATCAAAGATCTTCCAGATCCTTGAGAAGGGTTGCGTTAAGATCATTTCATCTCTCCATTTGGAATCACGACAAGCCCGTTAAGCCGGACAGTCGCTAGGTTAAGGTGATAGCCTCGGATTACATTCCGAACCAGGGCTGCCACATCCATACGGCCCAGTGGGCTACGCTTGCGATAGCCACAAACGTCCACATGCCTTTTTCGTAAGACCGCATGAACTCGCTAGCTTCGCTAGCTGTGAGTCCTGACATGCCTACATTTTCATCACTCATGGTTTTACCTCCCATGTAGTAGTTCGCGATCTGTCGCAGCTCGGTAATAAATACCTTGATACGACGTCCTTCACCGGAACTAGGGTGAAAACACCTTGGTTCCGCTGATCTTCCCGGAGAGACGTCTGTGTTAGCACGCAACCCCAAGTAGATAAGTCCACACCTAGGTGTGGTCACGAGGGCAGGGCAGATGCCCCCGTGGGTTTATTCAGTCACTCTCTGCCAAGTGCTTTAGTCACCGCCGCCTGTACTCATTTCCACCATTTCGGCGGGTTCCGACGCATCCATGGCTTCTTCCACGGGGGCTTCGGGCTCTGGCTCAGCCAGGCGAGCAAGGTTTGGGTAGTCCTTAATCATGTTCGCGCCGAGTAGGGGCTTGTAGGCACCCTGGTGACAGGTTTCGCAGTTGACTTTCTGCGCGTCACCCAGCTTTCCGAGACGGTGAGGTGGTAACCAGTCGGTCGTGGGATCGACGTAGTCGTTGTTCATCTCACGGACCATTCGGATTCCGTGCCACGCTGTCACGCGCTGAGGAGAGCTCTCCTCCCAACGGGAGAAGGCGCGGGAGTTGTGACAGTAGGTGCAGTTCACGCCTAAGGCACTTGAGAAGTGCATCATTAGGCTGTATCCCCACTCAGATTCTTTGAGCGATACACCGCCCTCATCCCGCAGAGCAGTTGTGCCCGCATGACGCCCGTTTCTCGCGTCGAGTAAGTAAGGTGTGAATGGGTCAACTGGCAACGATGACAATCCTGCAGCGACTGAAGAAACATTTTGCATCTGATTCTTCATGCCACCCGCGACCGTGTGTCCGGGATTAATGTTCCAAACGTACTCGGGCACGTTTTTCCCACGGTGACAGGTATAACAAGTGACACCTGCACCGCCGACGTGTTGGCTCCAGTTCTCGTTGGCGTTCTGAGTCATCTGGATCATTACGCGCGCTACCTTTTTGGTGTAGAGCGTATCGGCGGCAAAGCCTTCGCCTGCGACGTGGCAGTAGTTACAGCCTTCCTCCGGTGAGACCCACTCGGTGATGGCTGCCATCAGGCGTGTGAATTCTCCAACTGAAAGGTCACCCAGAACCTGCACGTTCTGATAAACATCCTTGGACTTCGGTCCTACAGCAGGAACCGCAGGAAGCGCTTCTGGCACGATGTTCTTAGCATCGAGCTCGTCGAGGGTGTCAGAGTTGTAGAGACCCTCCATGCCCGTTCCGCGGTAGCCCCATTGAGTTGATTCGGGTGGTGGCATTTCACAGCCACCGAGCAGTAGCGCCGTTCCCAGACCAACAGTTGCAAATAGTTTGGTCGTTAGCGTTTTCATTGTGCACCCTCTGTCAGTAGTGGATCGACGACCGCTTCGCCAATCATTGGATAGGTGGGTACCAGCCCGTGTTTCATACCCCACAAATACCAGTTTTCAACAACGGTTCCCGTGAGGAGGATGCCAATACCGCCAGTGACACAGGTCAGTACGCCGAACCACCAT
>JAACDF010000213.1 GCA_009937065.1 Gammaproteobacteria bacterium
CGACCATTCCCGTTGTGAACATGTCGGAGGATACTCGCGATTAACGCTCTCGGTAGGTAATTCTGCCCTTGGTCAAATCGTATGGAGTCACCTCAACCCGCACCTTGTCGCCGGTTAAGATGCGTATGTAGTTTTTTCGCATCTTTCCTGAAATGTGTGCTGTGACAACGTGCCCGTTCTCTAAACGGACACGAAATGTGGTGTTAGGGAGTGTATCTATAATCTCCCCTTCCATTTCGATCTGGTCTTCTTTAGCCATTAAGCCTACCTAGTAAATAAGTGAGTGGCGCGCACTCTATAGCAAAGTGCGCGCGAGGAAAATAGGGGTGTGATGGTAAAAAGCGTAGCTTAGGCTGGAACCGCCTCTTCAGCCTTCTCTGTAACAGCCTCAACGATAAGTCCCTCGCCTGCGGTATTTACCGTCACCTTCGCGATGCCACCTTTACTCAATGATCCAAACAGAACCATGTCGGCAAGCGGCTTCTTGATGTGCTCCTGAATAACTCGCTCCATTGGCCGTGCACCCATATTGGGGTCATAACCTTCATCGACAAGCCATTCTCGCGCGGCCTCGTCTACCTGGAGTTGAACCTGTTTCTCGTCAAGCTGGGTTTGCAGTGCTGTCAGGAATTTATCCACAACCGTCAGAATGACCTCTTGACTCAGAGGCTCAAACGGAACAATGGCGTCTAAGCGATTTCTGAATTCTGGCGTGAAGAGCTTATTGATGGCTTCCATTGCATCAGTGCTGTTGTCCTGGACAGAAAATCCGATTGAACGCTTAGAGATGCTCTCCGCACCGGCGTTCGTGGTCATTACCACGATGACATTTCGGAAATCGGCCTTACGACCGTTGTTGTCTGTCAAGGTTCCGTGATCCATGACCTGCAGTAAAAGATTAAAGACTTCCGGGTGCGCCTTTTCAATTTCATCCAGTAGCACGACCGAATGAGGGTGTTTTGTCACTGCGTCGGTAAGTAAGCCGCCCTGATCGTAGCCAACGTATCCGGGAGGTGCGCCGATCAGTCGTGATACCGTGTGTCGCTCCATGTATTCGGACATATCGAAGCGCAGAAGCTCGAGCCCTAGCTGCATTGCTAGTTGCTTCGTTACCTCCGTTTTACCTACCCCTGTTGGTCCGGCAAGCAAGAAGCTACCGATCGGCTTGTCGCCAGACCTCAGGCCCGCGCGGGCCAATTTAATCGCACTGACGAGTTGGCTAACCGCTTTAGTCTGTCCAAATACAACAAGGGAGAGGTTGCTCTCGAGCTTCGCCAGAAGGTCCTTATCGTCGCTGGTAACGGTCTTCGGTGGTATCCGGGCTATTTTCGCAATGACTGCCTCTATATCGCCTGGTCCAACCACTTTTTTGCGCTTACTGATCGGTTGAAGCTGCTGATATGCTCCCGCCTCATCAATAACATCGATTGCCTTATCGGGCAGGAAACGGTCTGTAATGAAGCGTGCAGCCATCTCCGTCGCTGTTCGCAGCGCCTTGTCTGTGTAGCGCAAGCCGTGATGCTCTTCGAAGCGCGATTTCAGTCCTTTAAGGATCTTGTAGGCATCTTCGACAGAGGGTTCCAAAACATCGACCTTCTGGAATCGACGGCTTAGCGCTTTGTCCTTGTCAAATATGCCGCGGTATTCAGCGTAAGTCGTCGATCCGATACAGCGGAGCTTACCCGAACTCAGCAATGGCTTAAGTAAATTGCTCGCGTCCATAACGCCGCCAGACGCTGCACCGGCTCCAATAATGGTATGAATTTCGTCAATGAAAAGGATGGACCCCTCTCGACGCTTGAGATCAGCCAACACACCCTTAAATCGCTTTTCAAAGTCGCCCCGGTATTTGGTGCCTGCTAGCAAGGCACCGAGATCCAGCGAAAATACCTCTGCGGCTTTGAGTGTATCAGGCACCTGACCATCGACAATAAGCTTCGCGAGCCCCTCGGCAATCGCAGTTTTGCCGACACCAGACTCGCCCACTAGCAAGGGATTGTTTTTACGTCGTCGGGCTAGAATTTGCGCTACTCGCTCGACCTCATCGAGGCGACCGATCAAAGGATCAATTTGTCCTTGAGCAGCTTCTTCGTTAAGGTTCGTCGCGTATTTGGCGAGCGGACTCTCTTCTTCTCCCTCAGTGTCACCAGTATCAGCACTAGCCGATATCTCATCGCCATCCATCTCGTCTTCATCGTCCGACTTGCTCACGCCGTGCGTGATGAAATTGACGATGTCGAGACGCGATATGTCTTGGGTCTTCAGGAAGTAAACCGCCTGACTCTCCTGCTCAGAGAAAATCGCTACAAGGACATTTGCACCGGTAACTTCGGCCTTACCTGAGCTCTGAACGTGGAAAACTGCTCTTTGCAATACCCTCTGAAAGCCCAGAGTCGGTTGGGTATCGACCTCTGACTCCCCAGATACAAGCGGTGTCGTCGCATCAATAAATTCGGTCAAGTCACCGCGCAGCGATTCTATATTGGCGCTGCAGGCCTTTAAAACGTGCTGTGCTGCGCTGTCATCTAGCAAAGCGAGCAAGAGGTGCTCTACAGTAATGAACTCATGCCGCTGCGCTCGCGCCTGTTTAAACGACTCATTCAGGGCTCGTTCAAGATCTTTACTAAGCACTAACCTTTCTCCTCACTCGTCATCATCACCGTCTTGTGATGGCTCGACCTCACACAATAGCGGATGTCCGTTATCGCGTGCAGCCTGGTTAACCAACTCGGCTTTTGTTTCTGCTACGTCTCGCGTGTAGATACCGCAGACACCTTTACCTTGGGTGTGAACTGCCAACATTACCTGCGTTGCTTTCTCTCTATTCATCGAGAAAAAATGTTCCAGCACCTCAACAACAAACTCCATAGGCGTGTAGTCGTCGTTTAACAGCACCACCCTATACAAAGGGGGTCGTTTCACTTTGGGTTTGGCAGGCGCTAAAGCTACATCACTCTCTTCGTCCCCCTTGCCGGGTTGCGAAGCCATGAGTTTGCTCTCGTAAAGTTTGTATCGGTCCGACATCGTTTCTATGTTTAACAGCATTACCCCAGTATAGACCAGTACGCATGAGAAGGACTTCTGGTCGTTACTTTGTCGGAATGAAATTTAGATTAATGCAAAAAAAAGCCCGCATCTGCGGGCTTAGTTAAGTAGAAACGCGCTCAACTTACATGTGATCGATGATGGCATCCCCGAAGGCTGAACATGACACTTCAGTTGCATTGTCGGTTAAACGTGCAAAATCGTAGGTAACCGTTTTAGCCTGAATTGCTCCGTTCATGCCATCAATCACTAGGTCAGCAGCGTCATTCCAACCGAGGTGGCGCAGCATCATTTCCGCGGAAAGAATAAGTGAGCCTGGGTTTACCTTGTCCTGACCTGTGTACTTAGGCGCTGTGCCATGGGTAGCTTCAAAAAGGGCTATGTCATCTGATAGGTTTGCACCCGGCGCAATACCAATTCCACCGACCTGCGCTGCTAGGGCGTCTGACAGGTAGTCGCCGTTGAGGTTAAGCGTCGCAATAACGCTGTACTCACGTGGACGGAGCAAAATCTGCTGTAACATGGCATCTGCGATGACGTCCTTGATAATGATGTCATTGCCGTTATTAGGGTTGGTGATTTTGACCCAAGGACCGCCATCCAGCAGTTCACCACCAAACTCTTCCACAGCAAGCTCGTAGCCCCAGTCGCGGAATCCTCCCTCGGTAAACTTCATGATATTGCCTTTGTGCACCAAAGTGACCGAAGGCAAATCTTGGTCAATAGCGTATTGAATCGATTTCCTCACCAGCCGCTTTGTGCCCTCGGCCGATACGGGCTTGATGCCAATCCCGACATTCTGCGGGAATCGGATCTTTGTAGCGCCCATTTCATTAATGAGAAAATCGACAACCTTTTTGGCTTCATCACTGTCAGCTTGATACTCGATGCCCGCGTAGATGTCTTCGGAGTTCTCGCGGAAGATCACCATATTGGTATCGCCCGGGCTTTTCAGTGGCGACGGAACACCTTCGAACCATCGGACGGGTCGTAGACAAGTGTACAAATCCAATTCCTGGCGCAAAGCCACATTCAATGAACGGAACCCACCGCCAACAGGCGTCGTGAGAGGGCCTTTAATCGCTACAAGATATGATTTGATAGCGTCGAGCGTTTCTTGAGGGAACCAGTCACCCTCATACAGCTCCGCTGCCTTCTCTCCTGTGTAAATCTCCATCCAGGCGATCTTTTTATCACCGCCATAGGCCTTCTCGACAGCAGCGTCGACCACCTTGATCATGACTGGGCTGATGTCGATGCCAATACCGTCTCCCTCGATGTAGGGGATGATGGGTGTATTTGGAACGTTGAGGCTGTGATCCTCATTTGCTGTGATTGGTGTTCCCTGCTCTGGAACTTTAATATGCTGATACGCCATAGTAGTCAGATCCTTACTGTTGATTGACTGGCTGGCTGAGCTCTATGGCCCGCCCCCGGATTGAATCATCTAATGCGATTCGCTTATGGTGAGCCACAACGCGACTCTCTTTTTATGTCGTAAGTTTACCACTTTTCTTGCAAGCCAACGCTATGAGTCAGGTCCTCCTGTTTAACAAGCCCTTTAACGTGCTAAGTCAATTTACGGATAAAGAGCGTTTTGATAACCCTCGAGCTACGCTGGCCGATTTCCTCTCGGCCCCGGAGTTTAGAGTAGCTGGGCGCCTTGATTATGACTCTGAAGGGCTGCTGATACTTACCAATGACGGGGCTTTGCAAGATCAGCTGGCAAATCCGCGCGGAAAACAGTGGAAAACCTATTGGGTCCAGGTCGAGGGCAAGGCAACAAACCAGCTTTGCCAAACACTTTCTCGTGGAGTCGATCTAAAAGACGGCAGATCACTGCCCGCTCGTTGTAAACTTTTGGAAATACCGACTATTTGGGATAGGAATCCACCCATTCGATACCGTGCGTCGATTCCCGATAGCTGGATTGAGCTCTCCATCCGTGAGGGCCGGAACCGACAAGTGCGTCGTATGACGGCTGCTGCCGGCTTTCCAACCTTGCGACTGATTCGCAGAAGCATTGGACCCTTTCATATCAATAATCTACAACCGGGCGAAAGCCGTTACGAAGATATTAGAAGCCCTAGGAGAGATGCGTGACAGATACTGACCGCTTTTTACCGCACGCAACCGTTGCCACTGTTCTGGAGCTGGACGGTAAGTTTCTTCTAGTAGAGGAGCTCAGCCAAGGGAGACGGGTACTCAACCAACCTGCGGGTCATCTCGAACCCAATGAGTCTCTGATCCAAGCAGCTGCGCGTGAAACCTTGGAGGAAACCTGTTGGCATAGCGAGATTACTGCGTATCTCGGCGTCACCATTGTTAATGGCGTCAACGGCGTCTGTTACCTAAGACACAGTTTCGTCGGTACGCCTGTGGAATTTGACACCACCTATCAGCGTGACTCGAGTATTATTGCTACGCATTGGATGACACGGGATGACATTGTGAAGGGCGATATTCCGCTGCGTCACCCCGTAGTACTAGAAGTTCTCGATCAATTTTGCGCAGGTAGCGCCGTAACGTTGGATTTGGTTCGTCAGCTATGAGTCTAAATCACTCTATCAAGGTCATTGTTGGTATGTCAGGTGGTGTTGATTCGTCTGTTTCCGCCCTTCTTTTGAGGGAGCAAGGCTACCAAGTCGAAGGTCTCTTCATGAAGAATTGGGAGGAGGATGATGGCACAGAGTACTGCACCGCCAAGGAAGATTTGGCTGACGCACAGGGGGTAGCAGATCGCTTGGGTATCAAGCTACATGCCGCCAACTTTGCAGCGGAATATTGGGATAACGTCTTCGAACACTTCTTGGAAGAGTATGAGGCTGGTCGGACACCGAACCCCGATATCCTGTGCAACAAAGAAATCAAGTTTCGCGCGTTCCTCGACTATGCCCGGGTCTTGGGCGCCGATAAAATTGCGACTGGGCACTACGTTCGCAAAGGTCAACGTGACGGGAAGGCCACACTACTCAAAGGTCTTGATGGCGCGAAGGATCAAAGCTATTTCCTCAATCAGGTCGGCCATGATGCGATTGCAGACAGCCTCTTTCCCATCGGCGAACTGGAGAAACCCGATGTACGTAAATTGGCGGCCGAGAATGACTTTAAAACGGCAGCAAAAAAAGACAGTACCGGTATTTGCTTCATCGGAGAGAGGCGATTCTCCGATTTTCTGTCACAGTATTTAAAAAAGAACCCCGGACCGATCAAGAACCCCGAGGGCCAAGTTATTGGCGAGCACCGAGGCCTGATGTATCACACCATAGGACAACGACAGGGGATGGGGATTGGTGGCCTCAAGAATGCGAACGAAGCGCCCTGGTATGTGGCGGACAAGGAAGTGTAGTCGAATACACTGTGGGCATGTCAGGGAAACGACCATCCTGCGTTGTTTGCTACAGGCCTACAGACACGTGACATTTTCTGGATCGCCGACGAAGCGCCAGGAGAGACTTTTCGTTGCTCCGCCAAGATCCGATACCGTCAAGCTGACCAGAGCTGTACTGTAATGGCTGGCGAAGGCGGTTATATCATTCGGTTTGATGAACCCCAGCGTGCTATTACGCCAGGGCAATCCGTGGTTTTGTATCGAGACAACGAGTGTTTAGGCGGTGGCGTTATCGAAACAGTGCTAGATCGTATGGAGAAACTTGCCTCGTGAGCAGCTTCACACCCCAACAACAGCAAGTTTTAGCACTCGCAGGCGTTGTTCAGGCTGCAAGAATGGTTGATCAGGTGGCAAAAACCGGCTCCTATCCAGCTGCGTTTTTTGAGGCATCTCTGCGCTCTTTATTTGCGTTTGATGCCCCTACCGTGGATGCCGTTTACGGAAATATTCAGGGCGTGAAACTCGGTCTACGGAGCGTGGTTGATATGCTCACAGATCCCACCAATGAGGATCATGTGGCGATGGGTGCCTATGTCAGAGGCTTACTCAAACTAGAAGATCATTTCGGCAAACGTCCCGACCTTCAGGAGGTCGTAGCTTCCAGACTGGGGCATGTCAATTTCAAAGCA
>JAACDF010000214.1 GCA_009937065.1 Gammaproteobacteria bacterium
AAAGTCGTGTTCCCAAAGCTCATGTCTGCTTCCTGCTAACAATGCAGTCGCTTTGCCCGCATCCATTCCGCTGCCGCCGCCAATGGCAATAACACCGTCGTGGCTACCTGAGCGAAATGCCGAGTGCGCATTTCTGACATCATTCTCTGTCGGATTTTGGGAAATGTTGTGGAAGATGCTGCTAGCAATGCCCGCCTGCGCCAGTAAATCTAGTGCGCCTGAGACGAAGGTCAGAGATGCAGTCCCACTGTCGGTGATAATTAAGGGATTTTTGAGGCCGAGTCTCTGACAATGATCAGGGAGTTCGTCGAATCGCCCGGGGCCATAGGCAATAGGCACAGGGAACGTCCAGTCTGCGTGTTGAAGAAAGTCATCACTAGGTAGCACGTGCATAATCCGTAACCTCGCTCGATGGCATTAAGCCGCGTTGCGCGTAATCCATTGTGGGCGCTCGGACCTAGTTGCCCTTTCATCTGCCCCGCTGGCAACTACTGTTAACGGAGCAATGCGACGGCCTCCAATTTACTACAATGTAAAAATATATTTACAGAATTCCTAAGGCGTTCTAAGCGTCTATAATTATCGAATACAAGCGATTTGAGCAGTGGGGTTGCAAATGATCTTGTCAAGTCACAGGTACCTTACAGCGCTTCTTTTTTCAACTAATGCGTTTCTCTTCAACACGCAGGTAACCTCTGCGCAGGTTGTTGAGCCAACATTTTGCAACAATCAAAACACCGAGGGATATCAAAGAATCGAGGAGAATGGAGTAGGAAGAGAATACATCCTATACCCATCGACCCTCGAATCGCCGGATACCCCTTTAGCGCTGATAATTAATTTCCATGGCTACGGCGACTGTGCCAACGCTTATGCGGAGGACATAGGAAATTTTTATGGGCTGAATAATCTAGCTGATGACGAGGGTTTTTTAATTGCCTATCCCCAAGCGTTGATTCGGGAGAAAGGTGATCCGTACTGGGAGCCAGGCGACATTGGGCCGGATATAGCAATTAACGATGTCATGTTTGCTCAGCGCCTCGTTTCTGATGTTGCATCTAAGCTACAAGTGGAGATTGAAAAAACGTTTGCTGTTGGATTCTCAAATGGTGGGATGATGGCATACGACTTGGCGTGCACAGCGGCAGATGTTTTTGACTCCGTAGCAATCATGTCTGGTGTGAGGCTCGATGGTGCATGCGATGAGTCGATTTCGAAGTCGGTCCTTCATTTTCATGGAAGCGACGACTCCGTAATCCCTCTTGATGGGAGTGGGGACTTCCCGTCTGTTTACAGCTCTATAGATTTCTGGGTCGAGCAAAATCAGATACCGGAGGGCTCCGAAATTTCATCAGTGTTAAATGGTGGTGACGTGACCTTAGAGCGCTATGTTGGCGGGAGAGACGGCACGGAGGTCAACTTGTACGTGATCAACACTGAATTCGATAAGCCCGCTGGTCACTCCTGGTTTTCTGCCCAGATTGAAGGAAGAACGCCTAATCAAATCATTTGGGAATTTTTCTCGGACTCAACAAGCTCATCCCCGTCTCTGGAGGCGGTTGCCGTAGATCTCGATACAGTAAATTTTCGCGAGGGTGATGGCGATAGTGTGGTGCTCGCTTTTGATCTGTTTGGGGATATTGATGGGCGAATTGATGGATTATCAATCACGGCGACGGGTGAGCTTGATGAAGTCAGCGATGTGGGTTTAGTAAAGGTTCACCTTGATGAAAATAACAACCTAGCTGCAGACCCATCAGAATTTTTGGACCAAAGTACCTACACCGCAGACGACGGTGCTATTAACTTTGAATTCGCAAACCCCGTTTTTACGCAGGGCGCTAGCGTCCGCATCTTAATCACTTACGAGCTATAGAGGACCTAGTCGGCAGATAAAGCAGGGGTAAGCCGTGAAATCTTTGCACTGTTTCGCGCGGGCGAATGGAATCAAGGTGGTCAAACAGCACCACTCGGATTTAACCGTGACTGCAATGCGGCACTTAACAACGACCGAAAATTTGTAACACGATATCTAGATACTAAATGAGTCGAACGAAAGTCAGGGCTACGGTTCGTCGTATTGCTGATGCGTCCGCGGTCTTTTGATTTTCACAAGATGAGTCGTTAAATGCTCTACCACATGGGGATTGAAGTGTCATGAATGAAGTCCAACGACTCGAGGTGAGATTCAAAGAGGCTTTAATTTCCGGCGATTCGGCGAAACTGCATGAGACATACGCCAGAGCTATAGCGCTTGTCGAGCGGCGCGAGCGTCCACCAGTCATTGCAGCCAACAAAAAGGCTTATGAGCAGCTTATTTACAGCTACGTATGCCATGTGGCCTCTAGTGATGCGCGCTTGCCTTACCTTTTATGGTGGAGAGCGTATTACGGAGAGAAGAAAATGCCGAAAAAACCTCGCCACTCGGTCGAGAGAAACCGGTCCCATCTTCGGGAGATGAAAAAGTACTCTAAATTCACCTATCGGCTCTGCACTGAGTACAAAGTATCGACCCAATCAACTGTTAAGCAGGCATTTATCGACTAAGGCTTTCAAGTCGCAGTCTTCATCCCTGCGGCAGCGATTGATGATTTCGAACTCGCTGGGCCACTTCATCACAACGGCACCGATGAAGGTGTTCTGATGACAACGCCACCTTTTAAAACGACAGAGACATCACGCAGCCGTGTAAGGTCTAAAATAGGGTTGCCGCGGACCGCAATAATATCGGCGGCGAATCCCTCTTGAAGCGCACCGACCTCGTCAGCGAGTCCCATGTGTTTCGCTGCAACCGAGGTAGCGGACTTGATAGCCTGCATGGGTGTCATTCCACGCTCCACCATAATCTCGAACTGCCATCCGCCCATGTCGTGGGGTAGCACACCGGCGTCGGTGCCATAAAGCAACGTTGCACCCGCGGCCACTGCCTTCTCAAATACAACCCGCTGGGCCTCAGTCGTATCGTAGTTACGCTGGATAAACACCTCGGGGTATCCGAGTTCGCGTCCAACGGTATCCGTATAAGTCCCGTT
>JAACDF010000026.1 GCA_009937065.1 Gammaproteobacteria bacterium
ACCAGCCAACAACCGACCCTCAGCGAGCAGACTCCTCGCATTCGGAGCATTATCCAATAACCACTTGAACTTGGTCGCGGAAAAATAAGGGTCTAGCACGAGCCCACTTTTGGCCTTGATGAGGGCTTCGTGACCCGCAGCTTTTAACCCCTCACAAACGTCAGTCGTTCGCCGACACTGCCATACGATGGCGTTGTGGACCGCTTCTCCCGTGCTCGAGTCCCATAGCACCGCCGTTTCGCGCTGGTTTGTAATGCCAATGGCTGCCACTTGGGAGACCGCGTAATCAGTATCAGAGAAAACCGCAGTTAAACCTTTTAGTACGGACTGCCAGATACTTTCAGGGTCGTGCTCCACCCATCCTGGCTGGGGGAAAATCTGAGGAAACTCATGATTCACCGACGTCAGTAACCTTCCGTCGGTGTCCATAAGCGCAATGGTTGAGCCCGTGGTGCCCTGATCAATCGCTAAAATAAGGTCATCAGTCACACCACACGCTCCCTTCCATCGCTTTGTTGCTGTTACGCCGCGGTATAGCCTTCGATAGCCTTGATCTCGAGGTAATCAGTGAAGCCATGTGTTCCCCACTCTCGACCGTTACCCGACTGCTTGTAGCCGCCAAAGGGAATATCGGGACCACCGCTTGCACCGTTGATGTGGATGTTACCTGCACGAATACGTGCTGCCACTGATCGCGCATGGTCCATATCGCCACTTTGCACATAACCCGCTAGGCCATAAGGCGTGTCATTTGCGATGCGAATAGCCTCTTCCTCTGAGTCATAAGGAATCATGGTCAAAACTGGCCCGAAGATCTCCTCTCGGGAAATAGTCATGTCGTTATTAGCCTCAGAGAACACCGTCGGCTTAACGTAATGTCCTGCATCCACACCATCGGGGAGGCCCGTACCACCGCACACCAGTTTCGCACCCTCATCGATACCTTTCTGGATGAGTCCTTGAATCTTTTCCCACTGAACTTTGGAAACCACAGGGCCCATTGTCGTGTCCTTGCTCGCGGTATCGCCGACAACGACAGACTGAGAAACAGCCGCAGCGATTTGCTCGGCCTCGGCCAATCTGCCACGTGGTACCAGCATGCGAGACGGTGCGTTGCAAGACTGTCCAGTGTTGTTGTACATGTGGAGCACGCCCCGAGTAACCGCCGCCTCTAGATCCGCATCATCGAGAATAATATTAGGGGACTTGCCACCGAGTTCCTGTGTGACTCGCTTAACAGTCGGTGCTGCATTTTGTGCTACCAGTGAGCCGGCTCGGGTCGATCCAGTAAACGACATCATGTCGACATCAGGGTGCTTGGAAAGCGCTGTTCCGACGCCCGGTCCGTCACCGTTCACCATGTTGTAAACCCCTGCAGGGACCCCTGCCTCGTGCATGATCTCGGTAAAGATATACGATGATAGAGGCGCCACTTCGCTGGGCTTAAGTACCATAGTACAACCGACCGCTAGTGCTGGAGCTACTTTGCAAGTGACCTGGTTCATAGGCCAGTTCCACGGCGTAATCAGGCCACAGACGCCGATAGGCTCCTTGACCACACGGTGCGCGCCGAGATCCTCTGAGAAGGAGAAGTTTCTTAGAATCTTTGCGGCCTCGGTAATGTGTGCAAGACCCGCGTAAGCCTGTGCCGTAGACGCCAAGGAGATTGGCGCGCCCATCTCTTCGCGAATGGCCTCAGCAATCTCGCCAATGCGCGACATATAGACCTCTGCAATCTTGTCCAGTAGCGCCGCGCGCTCCTCAACCGATGTCTGGCTGAAGGTTTCAAACGCGGTTTTTGCCGCAGCGACCGCGGTATCGACATCAGCCTCGTTACCAATGGCAATGGTCGCGCATTGCTCGAGCGTTGCTGGATTCTCGACCGCTAGCGTATCGCTTCCAGACGGCGCCACCCAGGCGCCATTGATGTAGAACTTAGTGTAATCACGCATTGTTTTTCTCCAGTAAGTGAAACGATTTCAAGTTATTCGATTAATAGACCAACTCTACTGCAGAACACGGCTCGGATGCATCCCATCCACATAACCCATAAAAGGTGTGTGAACTGAATAGCCCAGAAGCGCCTGTGTTCTGCTTGGCAGGCGCGCCACTGTCTCAGGTGGAACAGCCAGCAGCATTGTCTCCAAGGGACGCGCCCACCCTGCGCAATATTGCGGAGTGACAATTAAACGCTCCCCTGTGGTCTGATTGGCGCCACCGCGATGCCATACATCACTGCGCATAATCATAACGGAACCCGCTTTCATCGCGGCTTTAACAGAGCCATTGTCGCTCTCTGAGGTGTCGGACAAGTCCGCGAGCTGCTCAAAATGCTCGTCTTGCAGTCGTCCTGCAATGTTAGGAGCGTCCCATTGGTGACTGTAAGGCAGGACCTCGGTCGCACCGTTTAGTTCAGTGGTGTCATCCAGCGCCCAGAAGACTGAGATACCGAACACACCATGGGGTTGCGGCACAGAAATATGACTGTCATCAGTATGCCAGGGCTGAACCGTTTCTCCGGGGTGCAAATTAATAGATAAGCAGGCCGAGAGTAGGCAGCTCTCTCCAAGAAAATGCTCCGCAAAAGCCAATGCCAACGGGTGCTCGATCATGTCCGCGAAACGCTCAGATTTTGCTAGCAATGCATACAGTCTTTGGCTGCTTGTGCCTTCAAAGACATTCCGTCCTGTTGGTGACGCTGCCATGAAGTGCGCGAGAATCTGATGATAGTCATCGCAATCCGCCGCCGACAAAACATCTTCGATAATCACGTACCCCCGATCGTGAACGTCGATCAATGCCTCCTGAAACGAGTCTGCCGATACCCAAGGCGCCACTGCTGCGACGTGGGTCTTAGAAATCTCCGGGGAGTAGCGGTCAGCCATAGGTCAGTCTCAAGTTGGTGCCGGATAGAGGTTTGATTCATACTTCAGAAAACCGAACATACTGAGGCTTCAAAAGTGAATCAAGCAGTAGACCTAGACGAACTCACACTCTTTCGCGATATGGCACGCCGTGCCTTTGAAAAGGAAATCTCACCCTACTACGAAGAATGGGAACACAATCACATGGTTCCTCGCGAGCTCTGGAATACGCTCGGTCAAGCTGGGCTGTTGTGCCCTGACGTAGACGAGGCCTACGGCGGTGCGGGCACTGCACCTCATGTGACCCTTGCCATGATCGAGGAGCTGTCGCGAATGGGCTTTGGCGGATTCGCCTCCGGCTATGGCATTCACTCAAACATCATTGCGCCCTATCTAAGCCGACACGGTACAGAGACTCAAAAAGCGCATTGGCTCCCACGCATGGTGACGGGCGACGTTGTAGGCGCGCTGGCCATGACAGAGCCAGGTGCAGGCTCAAACGTTCAGGGAATCCGGACAAACGCTGTCAAAGATGGCGATGAATGGGTGCTTAACGGATCAAAGATATTCATCACCAATGGTATTCATGCCGATCTTGTCATCGTTGCGGCCATCACGGACCCCGGTAAGGGCGCCAAGGGAACGTCGTTGTTCCTTGTCGATGCTCATGCGCCGGGCTTCGAAAAGTCGAAGAAAATAGAAAAGATTGGTCAGCACACGTCAGATACAGCATTACTGTTCTTTACCGATGTGCGACTGCCCGCCGACGCCCTACTCGGGGAGGTCAATAAGGGCTTCGCTATTCTGATGGACGAGCTACCCCGCGAGCGCTTGGGCATTGCAGCACAAGCCGTTGCGGCGTCTGAAGGAGCGCTGGATATCACAATCGACTACGTGAAAGAGCGCGAAGCCTTCGGTCAAAAGGTGGGTCAATTCCAAAACACTCGATTCAAGCTTGCTGACGTTAAAACCCAAGTAGCGGTCAATCGTGCTTTCTACGAGCAGTGCGCGAACAAGTACGCGACCGATGAGTTGACGACCGAGGAAGCTGCAATGCTTAAACTGGCGAGCTGTGAGATGCAATGCGATGTTGCGGATCAATGCTTGCAGCTGTTTGGAGGCTATGGGTACACCACGGAATATCCCATCTCCCGTTTTTATGTCGATGCCCGTATTCAGACAATTTACGGCGGCACCTCTGAAATCATGCGCGAGCTGGTGGCTCGATCCATTTTGGGTCGCGAATAAACCGTTCAGCGGAAGAGTTCTATGAGAATGAATGTAATAAGCTGGCTCGTGTTGCCGGCTCTTCTTTGTTTAAACACTGGCACTGTGTTCGCCTCGGATGAGTCACTCGAGGCCGTCATCACGAATCACTGGGACTGGGTATTAGAGCAATACCCTGAATACCGGCGAGAATATGGCGACATGTCGGGCAATCAAAGCTGGACCGATCTGAGTGCTGAGGCCCTGAACCGCCGAAACGAGGATACCAAGGCATTTATTGATGACCTTGATCGCATTGATCCCGCATCGTTGAGTAAGACTGCACAGCTCAACCAGCGAATGCTCAAAACATCGCTGCAAGAGGAGGTGGAGTCCTATGAAAATGGTCTTCACCTAATTGCACTCAATATGCGAAGCGGGCCACAACACCGATATACCATGGTGGAGCGTCTACCGATGGCGACTGAGACCGACTATGTTGACTGGTTGGCTCGCCTCGAAAACCTTCCGGCTCAACTCACGCAATATCAGGCCTTGTTGCAGGCCGGTGTCGACCGCGAGCGAACGCAAGCGCGCATTATCATAGAGCGGGTACCCAATCAGCTCGACGCGCTGATTGTGGCTAAGCCTGAGGACAGTCCATTTTGGGGCGTCTTTGAGAGCATGCCCGCATCGATCAGCGATGAGTCGGCAGCCGCGCTTAAATCTTCTGCGCGAATGATCATAGCTGAGCAGCTGACTCCAGCTTACGCGGAGTTTAAACGGTTCATCGAGGAAGAATACCTGCCGAGGACGCGCGAGCGCCCCGGTATTGGCACCCTCCCCGGTGGCAAGGCGGTGTATGCGATGTTGGCGCGGCACTTCACCACAACCGATATGACACCTGAGGAAATACACAACATTGGCCTCTCAGAGGTGGCGCGTATCCGTGGTGAGATGGAAGAGGTAATTGAAGACGTTGGCTTTGAAGGCGACATCAATGCCTTTAACGATTTTTTGCGCACTGATCCCCAGTTCTACTACGAGACGGCGGAAGAGCTACTTGAGGGTTATCAAGCAGTATCTAAGCGCCTCGACCCTGAATTGGTAAAGCTGTTCGGAAAGCTCCCGCGCATGCCCTATGGGGTCCGACCCATTGCGCCTGAGCTTGCCCCCGATACGACGACCGCTTTTTATATGCGGCCAGCCCTCGATGGAAGCCGCCCCGGTTGGTATTACGTGAATCTCTACAAGCCCGAGGTTCGGCCCAAGTATGAGATGGAAGTACTGTCGGTTCACGAGAGCGTGCCGGGGCACCACCTCCAAATTGCATTGGCGCAGGAAATTGAGGGACTTCCTGAGTTCCGCCGCAACAGCAGTGTCACCGCCTTTATCGAGGGCTGGGGACTCTACTCCGAGCGATTGGGCTACGACATGGGGCTGTATAAAGACCCATACTCACGCTACGGACAGCTGATCTACGACATGTGGCGGGCGGTCCGACTGGTGGTCGATACCGGCATTCACTACTTCGGCTGGTCACGACAAGAGGCCATCGACTACTTCAAGGACAATGCGGCGAAAACCGAAGCTGACATTATCAATGAGATCGACCGGTACATTGGCTGGCCGGGCCAGGCCCTCGCCTACAAAATCGGCCAGCTCAAAATGCTAGAACTTCGCGCAAAAGCGGAAGACGAATTAGGTGATCGATTCGATATTCGCGCCTTTCACGATGAACTCTTGGGGTCAGGCGCCATTCCGCTTGATGCTCTAGAGAATCGCATGAATCGATGGATTTCGGCTGAAAAAGCAAAGCTCTGAATCCCTAAGTCGAGGGCAGGTGTAACACCCCCTCGGCAAACAACATACAGTGTCCGGATAGCTGCACGCGATCACGCCTGAATTCGCATTTCAGGTCCCCGCCACGAGATGATAATTGCCGAGCAGTCAGCATGCCCTTGCCCAGCTTCTCTGCCCAAAACGGTGTGAGCTGACAGTGCGCTGACCCTGTCACAGGATCCTCATTGATACCCAATTGCGGGATGAAGAAACGAGAGACAAAGTCGGAAGTAGTTCCTTCAGCGGTAATGGCAACGCCGAGCGCTGTGGCATCTGCAAGGGCGACAAAATCGGGAGCGCAGGCCTCGACCTCTGCTGGGCTGCCCAATTCGCAGACCATTTGCCAAGGCTCTTGTTCTGGCTGATGCATCGAGATGACAGTGACTCCGAGCGCTTCTTCGACGGCCGCCACTCTATCAATTTCGACCATAGGCACTGATGGGAATTCAATACTCAACCCATCGTCCGAGCGCTCAACATAGATCTCACCTGAGGCGGTCTCAAAG
>JAACDF010000005.1 GCA_009937065.1 Gammaproteobacteria bacterium
ACAACACCACACATGTGAGTCGCTCCTAAAGCATCTTGCCACTATTGATGGTCTCGTCCACTAGGGGCGCAGCGTCACCATTTATGATGTCTTCAAAGTTATCAGCCAGCCACTCGGAGACCACTTCGATGTGCTCGACAAGCGTTGATTCGTCCAGCATGGAATCCTCTGAGGCCGGTAGCAGTCCCTTTAACATCAAAACAAGAATGGCTGCCACTACAACCCCTCGCGCAACTCCAAATCCAGCGCCAAGCAGTCTATTACCGAAGTTAAGCCCCGGTTGACGCATCTGATTAGACAGCCACCGTCCGATGCTACCGAAAAGAAAGACAACCGATAGGAAGACCAGGGACCAAGCAGCTAAATAACGAAATGATCGGTCGTCGATTAGCTCCGACATGGTTTCAGAGACGGGAAGCGCCAAAACATTGGCAAGAAAAAACGCCCCAACCCACCCTAAAAATGACGTCGCTTCACGCGCAAAACCGCGCATGAGACCGTAGGCTGCAGAGATGAAAACAACACCAACAATGATCCAGTCAAACTGATTGAAGTGCTCAACTAGATCCATTATTGAATCTTCCATGAGCCCGCCTATACCCCGAACCGCAGAATAGACGACTCGACGCCATAATAGCTGTCAATGTCAGGCTGAAGATCTAGCAATCGCTGCTTTTGCATTTTTGGACCGATTCGCACTCGGAACAACCTCTTGCCCCCTATAGTAACAGCAGAGACATAGGCTTTGTGTCCTTTATTTCGTAATTGCAGAGCTATTTCTTCTGCTCGTAAGAGCGTACTAAAGGTCGCCACCTGCAGTTCCCAGCTGATTGGAAGCCCTTGCTCGTCAAACTGAGCTCTCTCCAGAGCAGACGCTTGCTGCTGAGGCTCATCATCTGCCTCCACAAGATCCATGTCAGGCGCTGGCGACGCGATATCTACTGGGTGAGTAATGTGGATCTGCCGCTCTGGAACCTTAGGTAGCAACGCTTGGTCCGCTTTATTGAGCACTGGCTCTCGATGTTCTGACACCTTGACGTCAGGTTTTGGCCGCATTTCAAAGACAGGGAGCTCAAAATCATCGGCATCATCTGGCGTAACAAACACGACAGGCCAGAAGATCACTGCAATAGCTACGAGGACAACAAAGCCGACGAAGCGCTGCTTGATCACGACTGGTCGCCCAGTCGCGAGAGTCGCTTGGATTCAAGCGCTTTCATGCCTTCCCCTACGGTAAAAAACGAACCGAAAATAATGAGCCTGCCGCCACACTCCAAACTTTCCAACGCTCCTTCAAAAGCCGCTTCGAATGTTGGTCCAACGTGCGCAGTGGTGGAAATAAATCCTGCAATCATCTCGGGTGACTGCCCGCGTGATCCGCCGATACCCGCCGGCAGATACCACTCATCTATGACGTCTTCGACGGCGGATATCATATCACGGCAGTCTTTATCGGACATGACAGCAAAGATCGCAATGGTACGCCGCTCTAAAGGCCTTAGATCGACAAAATTCCTTAGCTCCATAGCCGCATCGGGGTTATGGGCGACATCAAGGACAAGTTCGATATTACCCAGGCGTTGACACTCACGCCGACCAGTAAGAATGAGACTTCCCATTGCCCTCGCAACGACGTTATCGTCAATCGCTACGCCGGCGGCTTCCAGCGCTCGTAAGCCCGCAGCGGCATTCAAAGGGATAAGTCCTGCTGGCAGCGACCACGCGATGGAACCGCACTCGGAACCGTAAAAATGCGTCTCATCGTAACTGTAATCACGCAATGCCAGAACTTCATGAGCACCGACTCTCTGAAGCTCAGTAAAAACCGAGCTTGGAGCTGTCGCATCAGAGATGATGCACTGCCGTCCATTACGTGCGATGCCACATTTCTCAACCGCTATGGATTCAACATCGCTGCCTAACCACTCTTGATGGTCCAAACCAACGGCGGTTACGACCGCGACATCCGCATCAATGATATTGACCGCGTCTAATCTGCCGCCTAAACCAACCTCGAGCAGTTGGTACGCTACATCGAGCTTTTTAAATATCCACAGTGCCGCTAACGTATTGAATTCGAAATAGGTGAGCGAAATTGCAGCTCGAGCCTGCTCTATCGCCTCAAATGCCTCAACAATGAGTTCATCGGAAACCTCTCTCCCATCGACACGGATGCGCTCGTTGTAGCGAATTAAATGTGGTGATGTAAACGCACCGACACAGTTACCCGTAGCACATAAAACGGCTTCCATGACCGCAACGGTACTGCCCTTTCCATTGGTACCTGCAACCGTAATGGTGGTCGCTGTGGTCTCCAGCAGCTCTAGACGCTGGGCGACCTCACCACAACGCTCAAGGCCGAGATCGATCGCAGAGGGATGTAGCTGCTCTAGACGTTCAAGCCAAGCGGCAAGATCCAAAACTGGCACCCGCTTAAACTTACGAAGCGAGCTGGGCGTTCGTAAATTTGGCGAGTACGCGAGCCAAGGTGTCTCGCATCTCGGAACGCGGAATGATCATGTCGATGGCACCATGCTCAAGAAGAAACTCGCTTCGTTGGAAGCCACGAGGTAACTTTTGTCTGATGGTCTGCTCGATGATATTGGGGCCTGCAAATCCGGCTCGTGCGTCAGGTTCCGCAACATTTATGTCCCCAAGTAAAGCCAGTGAAGCAGAGACTCCGCCATAGATCGGATCCGTCATGACTGACACGTATGGCACACCGGCTGCCTTCAGACGCTCAATCACAGCTGAGGTTTTGGCCATCTGCATTAATGAGATGAGTGCTTCCTGCATGCGGGCGCCACCAGACGCGGCGAAACAAATGAGTGGTATACCGTTTTCCAAGGCAACCCCCGCTGCTCGGGTGAACTTTTCACCCACTGCATACCCCATAGACCCGCCGTGGAAATTGAATTCGAATGCAATTGCCACTACGTCCATACCGTGTAGCGTTCCACGAAACGCGATAATAGCGTCCTTCTCGCCGGTACTCTTTTGAGCAGAGGTCAACCGGTCTCTATAGCGTTTTTTATCTTTGAATTTAAGTCGATCAATGGTTTCGAGATCCGCAAATAACTCGGTGCGTCCGGCGGTATCTAAGAACACGTCAAGACGGCGACGCGCGGTAATTCGCATGTGATGATCACACTTGGGGCAGACTTCGGCGTTACGTTCAAGGTCGGGTCGATAGAGTACGGCCTCGCACTTAACGCACTTTCGCCATAAACCCTCAGGAATACTCGCTTTTTTATCCCCGTCCGTTTTCCGCACGCCTGCGGGAATGATTTTATCGATCCAGCTCATTTTGGCCCCCTACACATCCCGGTGTGCAGTATACGTCGTTGACGGTTTTAGTTGGAAGTTGCCAAATTTACGCCATTCCTGATGCTTGAGATCAGTGACTGTGCACCAGAAATTGCACTGTCGTGAGAACCACCGGCTATTAGATCTTTGGCCACGAGATCAACCAATGCACTTCCTACAACAACCGCATCAGCGCATCCCGCTACTGTTGCGGCGGTATTCGCATCTTTGATGCCAAAGCCAACGGCAACTGGAAGATCTGTATGCTCTCTTATCGTAGCCAGATGTGCCTCAACAGCATCCGTGTCCAGGTGTCCTGCGCCCGTGACGCCTTTTAGCGCTACGTAGTAAATGAATCCACTCGCTTGTGCCGTTATTGTAACGATGCGCTCGTCACTAGTGGTCGGGGAAATAAGGAAAATGTTATCGATGTTTCGGCGCTGCAATTCGGTATTCATGTCGGCCACTTCTTCCGGAGGTAAATCCACCGTAATCAAGCCATCAATTCCTGCCTCAGCACACGCATCCGCCACCGCTGCATAGCCTTTGCGCTCGAGCGGGTTGGCGTAACCCATCAACACCAAGGGGGTTTCCGAGTTCGTTTCCCGAAACTGCTTTACGAGAGCAAGTGTCGACAGGAGGCTAGTACCGCCCTCTAGAGCGCGCTCATGACCCTTCTGAATTGTAGGGCCCTCCGACATTGGATCAGAGAATGGCACGCCCACTTCGATGATATCGGCACCGGCTGCTACCAGGCTGTGCATCAAGGGAACCGTCAATGCCTCATCAGGGTCACCAGCCACCAGATAGGGAATAAGGGCACGGCGGTTTTGGGCACGAAGAGTGTCAAACAGAGGGCCAAGACGCGACATTAACTCGCCCCCAAATCAATACCATCTATTTCGGCAACCGTCAGAATATCTTTATCGCCGCGACCTGAGAGGTTCACGATAATGTGTTGATCCGGTGTCATTTCAGCCGCCAACTTTTCTGCGTAGGCGAGAGCATGAGCTGTTTCCAGCGCAGGCATAATACCTTCTATCCTCGTCACTCGATGAAATGCAGCCAGTGCCTCAGTATCCGTGGCATCAACATAATTTACGCGCCCAATATCCTTAAGCCATGAGTGCTCAGGACCTACCCCAGGGTAATCAAGCCCAGCCGACACTGAATGTGTATGCATGATCTGCCCGTTTTCATCCTGCATTAAATACGTTCGATTTCCATGCAAGACGCCCGGAATTCCAGCGCTGAGCGGTGCTGCGTGCTCACCCGTTTCAACCCCTTTGCCGCCAGCTTCAACACCGTACATCGCGACCTCATTGTCGCTGAGGAAGGGATGAAAGAGACCAATAGCATTAGAGCCTCCACCGACACAGGCAACGAGGGCATCTGGCAGCTTCCCAGTCATTGCAAGGGACTGAGCGCGCGCCTCTCGGCCAATGACGCTTTGAAAGTCTCGGACTAACATTGGATAAGGGTGTGGTCCGGCAACAGTTCCTATGATGTAGAACGTGTTGTCAACGTTCGTCACCCAATCACGCAAGGCTTCATTCATTGCGTCTTTTAGCGTTTTTGAGCCCGATGTCACAGGGACCACTTGCGCACCCAACAACTTCATACGATAAACGTTCAACGACTGCCGCTTTACGTCTTCCGCTCCCATGAAGACATGGCACTCGAGACCCAATCGTGCCGCAACAGTCGCACTTGCCACACCATGCTGACCCGCGCCGGTCTCGGCAATGACTCGCTTCTTTCCCATGTACTTGGCGAGCAGCGCCTGCCCGATGGTGTTATTCACCTTATGGGCTCCAGTGTGATTTAAGTCCTCACGCTTGAGGTAGATCCGTGCGCCGCCAATCATGTCTGACCACCGTGCTGCTTCGTACAAAGGAGACGGTCTGCCGACGTAATGCGCCAAGTCGAGATCAAACTCCCGAAGAAAGACTGGGTCGTCTTTTAGATGGTTATAAAGAGCCTCTAATTCGGCCAACGCAGACATGAGTGTCTCTGCAACGAACTTGCCTCCGTAGATGCCATACCGTCCATGCTCGTCTGGCACCTGTGCATACAGGTCGGGGTTAATATCAATCGTCATAATGCAAGTTCCCTACCGGCCCGCTTCGCGGCGGCGATAAAACGTTCTAGAGTCTCGTGATTTTTAATTCCTGGGCGCGATTCGACGCCACTACTGACATCCACCGCATCTGGACGCGCTATTCTAATCGCTTTTGCGACATTTTCCGCGTCTAAACCGCCCGCGAGGATGCGATGTCCAATATTTTTTTGGGGCATTTTCGTCCAATCAAATGCTATACCCGTTCCACCGTGCTCTCCCGGCACATACGTATCGAATAAATAGGCTTTTGCTTTAGTGTGATCAGCTATTACTGACTGCATCCGTGACTCATCCAACACAGGTACACTTTTGACATAGGGTCGGCGGAAACTCTCGCAAAACTCCGATGATTCCTCGCCGTGAAATTGTATCTGTGACACGTCAACCGCGGCCAGGACCCGCTGCACCTCTGCTTGAGTTGGGTTGACGAATAATGCGTTGATCGACGTGTACGGTGGTAGCTGAGCGACAATCTCAGCCGCACGCTGCTCGTCAACAAAGCGTTTACTGCCCGCGAAGAATATGAGACCAATAGCATCGGCACCCGCATCTACAGCTGCGTACGCATCTTCGCCATTAGTAATACCGCAGATCTTTACCTGCACGTCGATACCCCTTGAAAGCATCTGATTGTATCAAATACTGTGCGAAAGTAGCGTGACCGCTGCAGGCCCAAAGAGAATACCACAGTCATCTGGGTAACCTACAGAGACGAGGTACAACCCGGCGCTACTGGCCGTATCGCCCGATTTTGTCCTATCTCGCCCTTTAAACACCTGCTCAAACCAGGCTTGTGTTTTAAGCCCTGCACCAACCAGCAGTAGACTCCCCACTATATTCCTCACCATGTGATGCAAAAAGCATTGGCCTCAAGGTCAACAATGACGAAGTCGCTTTGCCGTGTGACTTTAATCTTGGATAAGTAACGCCAAGGTGTGCTCGATTGGCAACTCGCTGCTCTAAAGGCACTGAAATCATGTTCACCTATCAACAATTGGGCGCATTCGTGCATTGCCTCAGCGCTTAGAGGTCGTCGGTACCAGGTTACCAACCCCGCTAACTGGGCGGGACGGGTCGCTGCGTTGGCAATAATGTATTGATAGCTGCGTGAAACCGCGCTGAACCGAGCATGGAAATCATTGGAAACGAGGCCCGCCCAATGAACAGCAACGGATTCGGGGAGTTCACTATTAACCCCTAAAACCCATGACTTCAAACTGCGCCCCACCGGATCATCGAAGTGAACGATCTGTCCCGATGCATGAACACCCGTATCAGTGCGTCCCGCACACCACGTTCGAACGGACTCGTTCGCAATGTTGCTCAGTGCACCTTCAAGGGTTTCCTGCACTGTTGGAACACCATGCTTTTTCTGAGCTTGCCAGCCATTGAATGCTCTTCCATCGTACTCAACACGCAGAGCAATCCGACTCCCGGGCTCGAGCCTTTCATCCGAAAACTTCATTAGAGTTATTCGAGGCCGTCTAACAGCGACTGGGCATGCTCGCGCTGAGCCTCATCTCCCGAGGAGAGTACCGTCTGCAGCAACTCGGCTGCCCCCGCTTTATCACCCATGTCAATGTAAGCAAGTGCGAGTTCAAGGGCCGTCTGCGCACGGTCTTCCGCCTCTAATACGCCCGACGTATCGGACTCAGCTTCATCCGGAGGTGGCTTAGCCGCCTCCTGAAACTCAAGATCAAGCGAAATATCCAAAGTATCTTCGGCCTCTTCATCACCCGTATCGGGCTCATCAAGTGTGGCTAAGTCATGAGCAGCGTCATCACCTGTCAATACTGCCTGTTGCGTAGCAAGTCGAGACTTGGCGGTTTCCAATGCCACTGCATCACC
>JAACDF010000215.1 GCA_009937065.1 Gammaproteobacteria bacterium
ACAGCGATGAGTTCCCTGTTCGCATTCTCCTTACTTCTTTTTTGGGTCTGTCGTGCCGTCGTTAACCATTAAATATACTCGCGGACGGACCGATATCAGCAGCCAAACTGTTTAAATAGGCGCCATCCAGTCCGTAAAACTGAATCGCGTTTTCTCCCAGGATCTGGCGTCCCGCGTCGGCATCAAAGCCTTTGAAGGTATCAACGTAGTACTGTGCCGTGTTGGGCCACGTACCTTCGGGGTGTGGGAAATCACTGCCCCACATAATCTGTTTGATACCGATCTGGTCTTTCAGGTCGAGGTCACGCCGCGGTACACAGGATGCACCAATCCCACAGTTCCTTGCGAAGTACTCGCTTGGCGCCATTGAGAGGTGTGAGCGGAAGTCACCCAATTTCGCTGAGAACTGGATGTCCGTGTAGTTGTGATCGAGCAGCATCAGCCACGAGGGGACCATGAACATGGTGCCGCCCTCGACTACCATCGCCTTGAGGCGTGGGAATCGCTCGAATACGCCACCCCACAACATGAAGGTCAGCGGTCGGTAGAGCCAGAACATAACTTCGGAAACATAAGCCCCCATAGCGCCCGGGAGTTCATCACTTCGATCTTCAGTCGGGAAGGCCGGTCCAAAGTATTCACTGTGCGGTGCTGGTCCGGAGTGGAAGTGAATCACAATGCCAAGGTCCTGACAGGCTTCCCAAAACGGATCGTATTTTACGTCGTGGTAGGCCGCATGCTCGCCCCACATGGTAGGTAACATGACACCTTTAAGGCCATTCTCCGCACACCATCGCGCGGCTTCAACAGCTTGATCGACATCAAATAACAGCGGAATCGATGCCACACCGACGTGGCGTCTCGGATCATTCGCAACCAGCTCAGACAACCACCGGTTGTGCGCCATAGCGCCCGCCCACTGCAATTCCGGCACCGCGTCCTTGGGCGACAGTCCCAAACCTGCACCGAAGGGAGGTGTGTTCTGTTCGGTGATGCCATCCGGGAAAATGATTTCGGCGGCAATCCCGTCCTTCGCCAACATTTTGTGGCGCTCTTTGTAATCCCAGGCGCCTGTCAGCTCCTGCTTTATGGGCGCACGCCACTCGTCGTTGATTTCCTTGATCAGGAACTGCTGCTCGGCCTTGTCCATCATCTCGATCTGGATATCCACGGCCATGTCGATGAAGTCGTGATACTTGCTGTCGACGTAGGGCTTGTACTGTGCGATGGGTAACCCAGCGTGACAGTCGGTAGAAACAACGGTTAAACGGTCAGTCATAACATCCTCATCTGAACAGATCTGTTTGCGTTATTACGGTCAACATAGGGGACGAGATGGGTCAGAGCAACTCATGAATAGGCCTTGTCCTAGTCCACATGCACGTCTATTTAAAGACTACGGCAATTCACTGCGTGCTTTCTCGAGTTCACTGCCCAGCCAGTACAGTTCGTAATCGTTGCTTTTCACTCTGGCGCGCTCCCGAAGCTGGCTTAGAACCTTGACGCGAAGTTCCATGAGAGGCGCCATGAGCTCAGGTTCTGTATTAAGCCCTTCAAAGAGCTCAAGAAGCAGTAGGGCCTGTTCGAGTTCGCTCCGCTGAAGTTTCTGATGGACTAGCGACAGGGCGGCATCCGCATCAATAATCCCGGCGAGATCACCCAAAACCGCGGATTGTGGCGTCGCATAAAGCTCGCTGGTGCGATCAAAGTGGAACCAGGTCGCGTAATACTCCCAGATCGACTTTACAGCCCAGCTAACCTTGCCATGGGTCTCCGACAGTAAGAGACGCTCGGGCAAACGAATCTCTACCATCAGCTCGGATAGTGACTTTCCCGCGTTCATTCCGGCAACAGTCGTAGAGTGAACAAAATCGACGGCCTCTCGGATTTTGATCATGCCCGCTCTAACTTCCTCGGCGCCGTGTACGGGTTCGAGGTGACTGGGCAGTAAGGTCTCGATGTCCAGGTCAAGTAGATGATCGATCGAATTTACATACTCCACGGGCTTTCGCATTTTTTCACCACGCATGGTGAAGAGATTGGGAAATTGCGGAAACTGAGGCCCAAAGAAGTCGCCTGCGAGTAGCACCTTATCGTCGGGCAACCACAGCACCACGTTGTCTGCACCTTCGGCACCGGGCGTCGCGTGGACTTCGAAACGACGACCTCCCAAAACAAAGGTGTAGGGAATGTCGTTATCGACGCGGATGTCAGGAATCAAGCCTCTAAAGTTCATGCCGGGCAGGGTGCGAGGCGTCTCTGGAATCCATGGAAACAGTGTGCGGTTGCGTTGATGCAGGTAGGGGTTGAGCTCCGTAAGGTACCGCTGCTCTTCCTCAAACTCCTCGTGGGCAATGAGCTGGGTTTCCTCTCCTGACCACAGCCGCGTACCGCCGACATGGTCAGCATGACTGTGACTCAACACAATTTTGACTGGCTGAAAGTCACCCACGACCGCCTTTAACTGACGGATTTGCTCGCTGGCCTGAATCACAAGTCCGGTATCAAAAACGACATTGCCCTCCGATGTGGTAATGACAAAGGTATTACCGACTCCTGAGGCTCGAAACACACCGGGCGCCACTTCATCCACTTCGATGGGAAGCGTAATCAATTCAGCGGCTGCGAGACCGCGGGCGTTGTTCTCGGCTACTACGCCGGACATGTTGGTCACGGCCGCTTTGCCGGCGGCACTCGCAATGGTCTGGCGAGCTTTGCTCTTTAAGGCATCAAGATTGGGCAGCACCAATACGGCGACAAGTACACCCAAAGTGATTAGAAGATTCCTCGATCGCATGGTTTTCACTCTTATTGTCTGCGCGATACTCTGTGAGACGCAGTGTGCCACAGCGTAATAATAAAAAAGGAAGGTGGGTTATGGTCCGAATAAGGGCCTTTTTGTTTAGCGTCATCACATTACTGGTGTCGTCATCTGTGATGGCCGGCGACAAGCCAAACATCATAGTGATGGTCGCAGATGACCTAGGTTGGGCCGATGTGGGTTTTCATGGCAACCAAGTGATTGAAACACCCTCGCTCGATCGGATTGCCGCTGAGGGTGCGCAACTCAATCGTTTTTACACCACACCTATCTGCTCACCGACCCGCGCGGCCCTCATGACAGGGCGAGACCCAATCCGCCTGGGCGTTGCTTATTCAACTATCATGCCCTGGCACAACAACGGTATTCACCCCGAAGAAACGTTCTTACCGGAGCTGTTTCTCGATGCCGGTTATCAGACGGCGATGGTGGGCAAATGGCATCTGGGCCATGCTCAGCAGTCTTATCATCCCAACGCTCGGGGCTTTGAGCACTTCTATGGCCACTTGCATACTGAGGTGGGTTTTTATCCTCCCTTTGCGAGCTTGGGCGGCAAGGACTTTCAGCGAAATGGTGTATCGATTGATGACCAGGGCTATGAAAGTTTCTTGTTGGCCGACGAAGTCAGTCGCTACATCGAGGAGCGGGATAAAACGCGACCATTTTTCATCTACATGCCCTTTATTGCGCCACACACGCCCCTCGACGCGCCAGAAGACTTGCAGAAGAAGTACGCTGACATGCCCGATGAGCGCGGCAAGTCACGCAGCAAAATGGCCGACAACACCCGCTTCATGGCAAAGCTGACGGGGCGCGATAGCGCTCGCCCCATGTACGCAGCGGTGGTTGATGGTATGGACCAAGCCATCGGTAAGGTGCTGGATACGCTGGATACCGAGGGGCTTGCTGAAAACACGATCGTACTCTTCTTCTCGGATAACGGCGGCGCTGTCTATGCCATTGGCGGTGCCGATAATGCGCCGCTGCGAGGTGGCAAAGGAGACACCTTCGAGGGAGGTATTCGGGTTGTAGCAACCGTTCGCTGGCCTGAGCGCATCCCTTCGGGTAGCCGAGTTGATTCCATCATCTCGGTGATGGATGTCCTACCCACACTCGCGGCAGCCGCTGGGGTCGAGGCGTCAACCCATAATCGTCTCGACGGGCGCAATATGGTAGCTGCCTTGACGGAAGCTGAATCCATCCCTCGAGAGGAACTTCTGTTCTTTATTGCAGAGTCGCCGTTTAAAAACACCGTCAATGTGACCGCATTCAATGACGAGTGGAAGCTGGTGCAGCGAATCGAAACGGGCTTTACGTCGGTCGAGGTCACTAACTTCCTATTCAATATCGCCGAGGATCCGAACGAGTTCCAAAATCTCGCTCAGGCGCATCCGGATGTGGTGGCCGATTTGGCGAGTGAAATTCGTCATTGGCGCAATCTCTATCCTGTTGCGGGGACGCGTTCCGAATTGATGCCGCCGCCGGGCTGGCGAGCGCCGGTTGACTGGGCTGATTACCCTCAGCAAGACAGTGAACTTCAGCGGGAGCCATCAGGGGGTATGCCGCCAGAAAATGCCATTCGTATGCTCGATTGGCAGTACGGGGAAAACGGGCGACTCATCTACAACTGCGAGCCTTATCGTTGGGCGGGCGGCGGCTTGTGCAAGCGCCAATGAGCGTAAGTTACTATCAGTGTGTGCCGCGTTCTTTCGTTAGTGGGTTCAGGGTGGGCGATGCTCACTGCAGGTCTGAGTTCAGATACGGACGTATTACTCTGTAACTGTCCGACAGAATCGTAGTGGAGAGAGCCATGTCAGGCTGCCCATTTACCCATCCTTTGGATCTCGATGCCTATCGGGACGGCATGCCCTACGCTGCGCTGGCTGAGGCCCGCGCGCAGGGTAGTTTTGTGCGCTACGAGGATCCCGACACGGGAGTTCCCTACTGGGCAGCGGTGAAGCGCGATGCGTTAGATTTTGTTTCACAGAATCCCGCACTGTTTTCATCGGAAGTCGAGGGGCCATTTCCCATGGAGCCGCCGGATGAGATGACTCGCGAAGTCACCAAGATCATGAACGCCAATAGCTTTATCGCAATGGATCCGCCAAAGCACGTCACGCATAGGCGCATTGTGAAGGATGCATTCACTCCTAAGGCCGTGGCTGCCATGGAGCCGTGGCTTCGTGAACAAGCCACGCAGATTATCGACCGTGTGGCGTCCCGTGGGGAGTGTGAGTTTGTAGAGGAAGTGGCGGCTGAGCTACCCCTGATGGCAATTCTCGAGCTCTTGGGTGTGCCGCTTGAAGATCGCGCGCAGTTCTTCAAGTGGACCAACACTATGGCCTTTGCCGATGACCCGGATATCGCGGGTGGCATGGAGGATGCGCAAACGGCGTCGTTAGAAGTGATGATCTATGCCGCCGAGCTCGCCCAAAAACAGCGGCAGGGTTTTACCGGGCCGGTGATACAGGCGCTTCTCGAAGGGGAGATAGACGGCCAGCCCATCACCGATGAAATGTTCTCCTGGGTGTTTATATTGCTGATGGTTGGCGGTAACGAAAGCACACGAACAGCCATCGCGCATGGTCTGAGACTGCTCATGGAAAACCCCGATCAATTGCAGCATCTGGTTGATCATCCCGAGGATATTCCCGCTGCTGTCGAGGAGATGCTGCGCTACAACACGGCGTTTATTGCTATGCGCCGAACCGCTACTCAGGACATCGAGTGGCAGGGGTATCGATTCAGTAAGGGTGACAAGATCGTCATGCATTACCACGCGGTGAATCATGACGAAGACGTCTTTGGCGATGACGCACTCACCTTTGATATCCACCGGATGAAACGCATGCCAACGCTCAACCGTGAGATTCGCTCCTTTGGTATAGGGCAGCATTTTTGCCTCGGTATTAACCTTGCGCGCCTTGAGATGCGCATCATGTTTGAAGAGCTGCTGCCGCGTCTTCGGAATCCGCGACTGGCGGGCGATATTACCTACATGCGATCGTTCTTCATTTCGACTATCAAATCGATGCCCATCGAATTTACGCCGGAGCGTTAGGGTCGACTTCGAGAACCAATGGAATAAAGTCAGCGCAGGGAAATGAGGCTTTAGTAGTAAGAGAGGGGTAGCTATGGCATTCACAGGTCAGTTAGCAGTCATCACCGGGGGTGGTAGCGGTATGGGCCAAGCCTGGGCGCGACAGCTTGCCAACGAGGGAGCGACCGTTGCCATTTTCGATGTGAATAGCGAGGGCATGGCCGATACCGCCTCGGGCTTTGATAGTGTTCACCGGTTCGAAATCGACATCACGGATTCATCTGCGGTAAGCGCTGTATTCCGCGACATAGAAGCCTCGTTAGGTCCGGTCGAGCGGGTGATTAATGCCGCGGCTATCATGCCGTTTGGTCGTCTCGTTGAAGAGGATCCGCGCGTCACGAACAAGGTGATGTCGGTCAACTACGGGGGGCTCGCCAATGTTGCTACGGCGGCCTTGCCTCCTATGCTCGAGCGAGGCTATGGCGACTTCATCAGTTTTTCATCGATGACCGGCATCATTCCCGGTCTCCTTATGGGCGCTTATGCCTCCAGTAAAGCAGCGGTCCAGCACTACAGCGAAATTCTTTATCACGAGAATCGCGACAGTGGTCTGCGCTTTTGTTGCGTTTGTCCGCCGGCGGTTGCAACGCCGCTATGGCGTCAGGCAGAAGCTACCGTGGTCCCCAAGCTACCCTCGAAGGGCGAGACGCTGACGCCCGATCAGGTGATTGCCGAAGTCGAACGCTGCCTCGAGAGCGGCAAGCCCTTTGCCTATCCGGGCAAGCAGACCAAATTTGGTGTCATGATGCGACGCTTGTTCCCGGGTCTCGTCTGGAAGGCGTCGCACGAGGCTGAGGGGTTTTAGGCGCGCTTCAAAAAAAGCAGCCGCTTGGGACAGCAACGATGGTTTCCGGGCGCTCTAACC
>JAACDF010000216.1 GCA_009937065.1 Gammaproteobacteria bacterium
ACGTTTTCAGTGAAGCCGTCTCTGTTAAGCATCATACCTGCGGCTCTAAACGCCAACGTATCGCTGAGAGGTGTGTTGATGTGGAAGCGGCCCTGATTAGCACCGTAGTTACCGACGGTTGCATCCAAGCTCGCGCTGAATTCAGTCGGATCTGCCTTGGCAGTGATCAAGTTGATAACACCACCAGTCGTGTTACGGCCGTACAGGGTTCCCTGGGGACCACGAAGCACCTCCACTCGCTCCATATCTAGGAACTGAGTTTCGAAGATGCGGGTCGATACCTGGTAGACGCCGTTAACGTGAATACCCACGCCCGAGTCACCAAACGTACCTACAGCACCTGAACCAATACCGCGGATGCGGATATCGCCTGCAGTAAAGTTGCCTTTGGTCTGCGTGAGGTTGGGAACCGAAAACTGCATCGCTGATGCATCGTTGATCAGTTGGGAATCCAGAGCTTCCTGCGAAAAGGCAGTTACCGCAATGGGAGTATCTTGAATCGAAGCTTCGACCTTCGCCGCTGTTACAACAACTTCCTCCAGCTTTTGCGCTTGGGTCAGACCCGATAACGAGAGTGAGCAAGCCGCGACTGCGACTGCAAGCTTGTTGACGTGAGACTTCATAAGCTTTCCTTTACGTATTTGTTATTCAGTAGTGATGTTTCCCAGTGCTTAACATTTGCCTTCGCAAACAATTAAAGAGAATTTTGAAAATCTGCATAACGAATGCCCCTAGGGCGATTAACCCAAGGTTTTTCAAAAACTTATCACTGTTCTAATTTTATTTTTTTTAACTTCAAAAATGGAACACCAGGAAGCATAAATGGCCTTGCGAGCAAAGGCAATAGCACTATCCTTGAAGGGCAAACAATCAAAAATCAAAATCAAAACTCTAAATCAAAATTCTAACTTTAAGGGGAGCACTAGCATGCAAAGGAAAACACTAGCCGCGGCTGTGTTTGCAACTTTCTTGTTGCCAGTCACAACTGTTCAAGCACAACTCGAAGAAGTCGTTGTTACGGCGCAGAAGCGAGAGCAAAGCCTACAAGATGTACCCATTTCGATTACAGCTATTGGTGGCGATCGAATTCAAGACGCTGCGATTAATAGCTTCAATGACTTAGATAGTTATGTTCCAAACTTCGGAGTCTCAGAAAACGCCATTGCAACCTCTATCAGCATGCGCGGCATCTCTGTTGGGACCAACCAGTCGTTCGAACAGTCGGTCGGCACATTTGTTGACGGAATCTACCTTGGTCGAATGCGTCAGGTTCGCCTGGGGTTCTTCGATCTAGCGCAAATAGAAGTGCTTCGAGGACCTCAAAGCGTGTTGTTCGGCAAGAACACGCTCGCTGGTGCCGTAAATATTCGCTCTGCATCACCTGACGTTGGCGGCGAAACCAGTGGTCGTTTCGCGATGAGCCACGAAAGCTATAACGGACAAGTTTACGAAGGTTACTTACAGGGAAGCCTTTCAGACACCTTTGCAGTGAGAATAGCGGCGCGTGAACGGTCCGATGAAGGATACCTCGACAATAAATACTCAGAGGAATTCCCTTCAGCCTTCGACACAGCGCCGCAATCAGAGGAGCAAATTTTCCGAATCAGCAGTCGCTGGGAAGCAGGCGAAAACACACAGGTCGACATGAAGTACCTGTATAGCGATCATGAGCGGGTTGGCGCAACATCATTCATTACTCTGTTCCAACCTACGGCGAACCTTGCGCCGCTAGATCAAGCTGGGTACGCGCTAAACGGCGCTTTATTTCCAGCTGCTCCTATTGGCGAGTATTACCGTGCCGGCTATTCAATTGGCGGGGCGGCGTTAAGCGGTCGTCAACTTGATGTAGGCGGTCCTGGCGAACGACTAGAGGGCACTCAGACCGAGAATGAAGAGTGGTCTATGAATATCTCTCACGAGTTCGATAATGACATGAGCTTGACCTGGACATCAGGTTACTCAGAGTACAACTTCGAAGACGGCTTGGACGCCGATTGGGGTCCTCTTCGGTTTATCGGCCGTAGTGACGATCAGCAATTTGATCAAAGCTCGCATGAACTGCGTCTAGCCGGAGGCAGTGACGATCTGTATTGGACCGTAGGTCTCAACTACCTTGAATCCACACAGCACATCGATCGTCTCACAGTTCTCGATGGCACCTTCGGCGCGCCAGCCACAGTTGCGGCGATTTTTGGCGCACCCACCGCATTGGCCTACAGCCCGGCTCAACTGAATAATCTCTTGGGACCTGGCGTTGGTATCAACACACCTATACCAGCCTTCGGAGGTTTTTCACTTGCGAATTTGGGAGGCTATGCGAGCGTTACGCCCGGCATGCCCGGCGTAACGATGTTTAACCAGATGGGTGGCATGGCGGACTGGACACAAGATACAAAGTCTCAGGCCATCTTTGCCCAAGTCAGCTACGACCTTAGCGACACACTGAACCTCACACTGGGCCTTCGGTACACTGAGGAAGACAAGGATGTCGTCGCGATTACCGACGTTACCTACGACAGCACCGCACGAGCTGGCGCAGGTCTTAGCGGGGGAGGCATCGCAACCGCAGTTGATTACTCAGGCATAGGGCCGGGAATGAACCTCGGTGCATTCATGGGGCACAGTTTATTGGCGTCGCTGCTGGGCCGCTATGAGACCGACTTCGACGAGAGTCGCTCTACCGATCAGCTTCTGCCGGGCGTGGCTTTGTCATGGACACCTGATAATGACAGTAGCTATTACCTGACGTACTCAGAGGGTTTCAAGAGCGGTGGCTTCAATGCGGCAATCGACCAAGACCCTGTTTTTGCTAACGTCAATGGCCAGCGAACTGCTCTGCGCGATCAGCCTGGTGTCGGCTTCGAGTTTGATGACGAAACCGGTTGGTCTATTGAACTGGGCGGCAAGCACACGCTGCTAGACGGTGATATGACGCTTAACTGGAATTTGTTTACTAGCGAATATCAGGATCAGCAGGTTTCGACCTTCCAGGGCACTGGATTCGTTATCGCTAACGCTGGTAGCTCCATATCCAATGGATTTGAAATGGATATGCAGTGGAAACTGTCCGATGAGTTTAAGGTTATCGCAGCGGTCGGTTTATTAGACGCTGAGTACGATAAGTTTGAGGGAGCCGCATGTACTGCCTTGCAACAAAGTGCTGTTCAAGGCCTCGGGGCTCTGACATCTGCTTCTCCGGTAACCAGTGCTGATGGCTGTCAACAGCTGTTTGATGCTACTGGTGCACCCGCAGGCCAAGTTCAAGATATCAGCGGGGCTCAGTTAGGTGCCGAATACAGCGGTTCGATAATCCTTGAATACACTAAGCCCATTAGTCAGGACATGATGTGGTTCACGCATTTTGATGCCAACTTTACGGATGGTTACTTTATGACCGGCGACCGTGACCCTATCGATTATCAGGACGGATTCCAGCTCTACAACATTCGGGCAGGCATCAGAACCGAAAATTGGATGGTTATGGCCTACGGCAGAAACATTGGTGATGAGTTGTATGCAACAGGTGCTGCTGACCTCCCAGTCGCGCGGGGCTCACACTTCATCTACTCGGGTACAACAGCCATCTACGGCCTGACTGTTTCCTACGAGTTTTAGCCACAAGGGTCCTTTTAGGGCCGGGCAGGAAATCAATCGCGATAAGCCGCTCACCAGAGCGGCTTTTTTTTGGCTTGCGGATTGTACCCTCCGCTTAGTCCTCGTTTTCTCAATGGTGATGTACTCCATCGTGATTTGTGCATCTCAACAATCTCGAGGTAGCCTAGGGCTGATATAAGTGCCTAACAATAAGAACGGATAGAAATATGAACGCACCTTCGCATCTCTCACTCGGTGCAACCGCTGATATTGATGTCAGCGATCCACACATTTATCTCAACGATACCTGGCCGGCTTACTTTGAGCGCCTCAGGCGCGAAGACCCAGTGCACTTCACGTCAAACGAACTCTTTGGTGGCTTTTGGTCGGTGACACGCTACGACGATATCGTGGCGGTCGACTCGAACCATGACGCATTTTCATCCGAACCTGCGATCACCATTGGGGACTATGGGGACGATGTTCCCGTCGAGCAGTTCATTGCCATGGATCCACCGAAGCACGATGTGCAGCGGGCGGTCGTTCAGCCAGTGGTGGCCCCCAAGAACTTGGCTCAAATGGAGTCGCTGATCCGCGGCAGGGTAAGCGAGATGTTTGATGCGCTCCCCGTGGGGGAGCCATTTGATTGGGTCAGCAACGTCTCGGTCAACCTCACAACTCAGATATTGGCGACTATTTTCGGCTTCCCTTTCGAGGATCGATCAAAACTCACCTTCTGGTCCGATATGGCAGCTGCCATCCCTGAGATTGCGGGAGGGGGCGCGAGCGTCGAAGAACGAACCGAGGCTATGCACGAATGCCTGGGCTATTTCACGGAGCTATGGCATAGGCGTTCCGGTGGACAGTCTGACTCGATGGACTTCATTACCGCGCTCTCTAACCATCCTGATACGAATGACATGGTCGATCGTCCATTGGAGTACTTGGGTAACCTCCTCCTACTCATTGTTGGCGGAAACGACACTACGAGAAACAGCCTCTCGGGGGGCGTCTTTGCCCTCAACGAAAACCGGGATCAGTTTGACAAGCTCAAGGCGGATCATGGTTTGATTAAGTCCTTGGTGCCCGAAATCATTCGTTGGCAAACCCCGCTTATGCACATGCGCCGCATCGCAACGCGAGATGTCCAACTGGGCGGTAAGTTAATCAAGAAAGGTGACAAGGTTGTCATGTGGTATGTGTCGGGCAACCGAGACGAGTCGGTCATTGAAAAGGCCAACGAATTCATCATCGACCGCGCCAATCCGCGCTTACATCTGTCATTCGGGTTTGGCATCCACCGCTGCATGGGGAATCGCCTCGGCGAGATGCAATTACGCATCGTCTGGGAAGAGATCTTGAAACGTTATAGCGACGTGGAGGTGGTGGGTGAACCGAAGCGAGTGCTCTCCAACTTTGTCCGTGGCATAGAACACATGCCAGTGGTATTACATAAGTAAGTTCGAGCGGGCTTTGAGCCCGCTTTTTGTTGCGCCTTATCTTTGTCTAACCCTAAGAATATGGATCCTTTCATGAAGACGGTTTTGTTTCTTTTGCTCAGCCTTTACTTTGCACCCCTGATTCACGCCCAGCCAGTGACTGCCCCCTCAGACCAACGGGTAAACCCAACTGTCTTAGCCCATCAGCAGACACTGATGCCAGGGCTGAAGAAATTAGGTACTCGCGTTTACGGTGCCGAGTTTATGGGCTACTCGAATTTTGGTTTTATCGAAGGCGATACCGGGATCATTGTGGTGGATGCAGGCTGGTTCCCCACCCCAACAGCAAACGCAATGAAGCTGCTGCGCGAATATACGAACAAGCCGATCGTCGCGGTTATCTATACCCATCTTCACATGGACCACTATGGGGGCATTCAAGCGGTTCTGACCGATGCCTCAGCAGATATACCGGTGTATGGGCCCGCTGACTGGGAGGCAACTATCGCTATGGGGCAAAGCGTCACCCACAAAGCCACTCTGCGACGCGCCTTTATGCAAATGGGAATCCCAATCCCTGAAGGCCTCGACGGTACGGTAGGCAACGGTATCGGTCCAAGCCCAAGACTCGAGCGAAACGATGCCTTGAGTTACCCGCCGACGATTGACGTCGCTGACAAAGTTGAAGTCACCATAGACGGCGTTTCCTTGGAAATTTTCCC
>JAACDF010000217.1 GCA_009937065.1 Gammaproteobacteria bacterium
ACGGCAGCCACCCAGTTCTCTCGCCAGCGAAGTGTTGGACTACGAGCGATTGAACTAGACGAAGACGACGTTTTGGTCGGGACTGCTATCACTGACGGTAACAGCGACATCATGTTGTTTTCGACCGAGGGAAAGGCGACGCGCTTCAGTGAGGGCCAGGTCAGAGCCATGGGGCGAACCGCCAGAGGTGTTCGTGGGATTAACCTTGCCGCTGGCCATAAGCTCATTTCGCTTATTGTGCCAACCGAGGGTGGTCGTATTTTGACTGTCACAGAAAATGGTTACGGTAAGCGCACTGAGAACGCAGAATTCCCAGCGAAGGGTCGAGGTGGAAAGGGTGTCATTGCCATGTCCACGTCGGATCGCAATGGTTCGCTCGTCGGCGCAGTGCAAGTTTGGGACGGCGACGAAATGATGCTGATCTCCAATCAGGGCACGGCAGTTCGAACGCGAGTCGATGAAGTGAGTCTACTGGGGCGAAATACACAGGGCGTTAGGGTGATTCGAACACGAGGCAGTGAAGCACTGGTCAGTGTCAGCCGAATCGCGGAAGACGATCATGCAGGGGAGCCTGCCGAGGCTGTCGTGACAGACGAAGGCTCGGAAAGCGGTAGTAACGAGACAGAAGATTGACCAGAGCCCATAATTTTTGTGCGGGGCCTGCGGCGCTTCCCGCCGAGGTGCTTCAGCGCGTCCAGAGTGAGCTGCTCGATTGGCAGGGTATGGGCGCGTCTGTCATGGAGCTCAGCCACCGCAGTCCCGAGTTTGTTGATGTCGCTGAACGCGCAGAGCAAGCGCTGCGCAGGCTGCTTGGTATTAATGATGACTATGTAGTCCTGTTTCAGCAGGGTGGTGCATCTCAGCAATTTGCATCCGTGCCGTTAAATCTTGCCCGTGCGGACGACACGGTCGATCAGGTTGTGACCGGTCAATGGTCAAAGAAAGCGCTGGCTGAGGGCAAGCGTCACGTCAGTGTCAATGTTGCTTCGACGTCTGAAGATTCAAATTTTTCGACCATACAGTCTGAGTCTGAATGGGCGTTGACCGAGGGCGCGGCGTATCTTCATTACTGTCCCAACGAGACTATTGGCGGACTCGAGTTCAATTTCGTGCCAGAGACGGGTGCGCCTGTTATTGCCGATATGTCATCGACCATCCTATCGAGACCTATCGATGTGAGTCGTTTTGGTGTGATCTACGCAGGTGCACAGAAAAATATTGGTCCAGCTGGATTGTGTTTAGTCATCGTAAAGCGTGATTTGTTGGGTCGCGCGCGCGCAGAGATTCCTGCCATGCTCAGTTGGAAAATCGCCGCAGATAATGACTCGATGTACAACACGCCCCCAACCTTTGCGATGTATCTGTCGGGACTCGTTTTCGATTGGATAGAAGCCAAAGGCGGTCTGATAGCAATGCAGGCGCTGAACGAGAAAAAAGCGTCAACGCTATATAACGTCATCGATGCGAGTGGTTTTTATAGCAATCCTGTTGATGTTCGATACCGCTCCTTGATGAATGTGCCTTTTACGTTGGCTGATGCATCACTTGATAAACTGTTTCTCGAGGAAGCGGAGGCAGAGCAGCTGTTAAACCTTAAGGGACACCGCTCGGTTGGTGGTATGCGGGCCAGTATTTACAACGCGGTCGAACAATCCTCCGTTGATGCTTTGTGCGATTTCATGCATCGTTTCGAAACAAAGTACGGATAGAGACGACAGATCATGGCTTCTGATGATCAATTAGCGGCGATTCGAGCAGACATCGATTCCATCGATAAGCAGCTGCTTGAATTGATTAACGCACGCGCCGAGTGCGCCCGTCGTGTCGCCCAAATAAAACTCGCTGAGAGCCAAGATGGTAACGCATTGTTTTATCGTCCTGAGCGAGAAGCGCAAATTTTACGGGCTATCCAAGAGCGGAACCCCGGACCGCTTCCTCCTGATCAGGCGGCGCGCATTTTCCGCGAAATAATGTCGAGCTGCTTGGCTTTGGAGCGGCCTTTAACGGTTGGTTTTTTGGGTCCAGCGGGTACCTATTCGCAGGCTGCTGCCCTGAAACACTTTGGACAATCCGCTATTCTTGAACCTCAGCCTACAATTAGAGACGTCTTCCGATTAGCGGAGGATAAAGCCTGTGATATGGCGGTTGTGCCAGTCGAGAACTCTACAGAGGGCATGGTAGGGCAGACCCTTGATTGCTTTCTTGAGTCTCCGCTTCAGATTATTGGTGAAGTCGAGTTACCTGTTGTCCATCATCTGATCGCGGCCGCTGCACAGGATTTATCGTCCATAAGCGTTGTTTGTGGACACGAACAGGCGCTCGGTCAGTGCCGAGATTGGCTGGATGCCAATTTGCCCGGCGTTCCTCGAGACGTCTGTCGGAGTAATGGCGAGGCCGCGCAGCGCGCGCAGAGTGAGCCTGGTGTCGCTGCGATTGCCGGCGACCTGGCGGTAGAAAACTACCAGCTGGTAAAGCTCGCCGAGGCGATACAAGACATTGCACATAACACGACGCGCTTCTTCGTGGTTGGTCGTGAGACGGTGCCTTCCAGTGGTGCAGACAAGACGTCGATACTGATAGCGAGTCGAAACCGTCCGGGTGCGCTCTTGAATTTACTGCGCCCATTCGAGGAGCGTGGCATCAGTTTGACCAGAATTGACTCCCGTCCCTCTAAAACCGAGAAGTGGACCTACATGTTCTTTATTGAATTTGAGGGGCATTTATCGGACGACGTTGTTCGCGAGGTGATGGCAGCTCTTGAAGAGAACTCTATTATGCTAAAGCCATTGGGTTCTTATCCTAAAGCGCCTATCTGATGACACAATTCCAAGCGCGTACCGTCGCCTTTATTGGGCTAGGCCTCATCTCGGGCTCACTTGCTCGCGCCTTGAGAGCGAGTTCGTGGACTGGGACTCTGACGGCCTGGGGTCCGCGCGAACCCAGTCTGCAGCGGGGCCTGGAACTGGGCGTTATTGACCAATATTCGCTGGATCTATCTGAAGTGCTCGCCGCGGCAGATATGGTCGTCGTTGGTGCACCCCCTGCTGCAACGGGAGAGATCTTAGGGTCGCTGGTTGACGTGTTAACCGGGTTGAATCGCTCACCTATCGTTACGGATCTGGCTAGTATTAAAGGTCATGTAATAGATTCTATGGCACGCAGCTATCCTAACTTTGTACCGGGCCACCCCATTGCCGGCTCTGAGCACAGTGGTGTGGCTTTTGCTGATGGAGCTCTATTTCGCGGTCGTGAGGTGATTTTGACACCACTGCCCGACACTGCCTCTGATGCAACGGAACAGGTGAAAGCCATGTGGGATCTGACGGGTGCTTACATTCGCGAAATGGGTGTTGAGGAACACGATGCCCTGCTCGCGGCCAGTTCTCATATGCCGCATATCGTAGCTTACGCCTTGACCCGAGCCCTAGAGAGAGATGACTCTGATCCCATGGTGCATGGCGGTGGTGCCCTGCGTGATATGACACGAATTGCGGGCTCCGACCCATTGATGTGGACCGATATATCGATCACTAACCAGGCCGCGCTGTTGAAAGCAGTCGACAGTTTTCAAGACGAGTTGGCATCGCTAAGGGACTTGATTGCATCGGCTGATGCGGAGGCGCTCAGCGACTATTTCGCAATCTGTCGCGCTCATCGTCGCGAACATGACGATATTCTTAACCCCCTTACCGGCGGGGAGTCAGAGGAAATATCATGAAGTTTTTAGTTGAGCCCGGTGGCTCGATGAAGGGTTCCTTGCGAGTGCCAGGTGATAAGTCAATGTCCCACCGAACGGTCATGTTTGGGGCCTTGGCGGAGGGCACGACGACAGCAACCGGATTCCTAGAAGGTCAGGACGCACTGTGCACGGTACAGGCCTTTAAAGATATGGGTGTAACCATTCGAGGGCCCGAGAACGGTCGCATCGAGATTCAAGGTGTGGGTATGCATGGCCTAAAAGCGCCAGGGCATGTCCTCGATATGGGGAACTCAGGGACAAGTATCAGGCTGTTGTGTGGGTTACTCGCGCCGCAAGCCTTCGATTCAGTGATGACGGGCGATGTGTCCTTGCAAAAGCGTCCCATGGGGCGAGTTACGACTCCGCTCGCGTTGATGGGTGCGGTTATAGAAAGTGAGGATGGTAAGCCACCGCTCAAGATTAAAGGCGGTAACGCTCTCAAGGGCATTCATTATGAAATGCCAATGGCTAGCGCGCAGGTAAAATCCTGTGTGCTGCTTGCCGGGATGTATGCAGAGGGACGTACGTCCATCAGCGAGCCCGCGACCACGCGAGATCATACTGAACGAATGCTCCGCGGCTTTGGCTACGAAGTTGAGTGTGAGAATGAGGTCATCAGCCTTCAGGGCGGCGGAACGTTGAGGGGAACATCACTCGATATTCCAGCAGATATTTCATCTGCGGCTTTTTTTCTGGTGGCCGCATCGATTGCTGAAGGTTCTGATTTGACACTTGAGCACGTGGGGATGAACCCCACTCGGTCGGGCGTGATCACCATCCTCACATTAATGGGTGCCGATATTGAAGTACGTAACGAGCGTGAGGTGGGTGGTGAGCCCGTAGCCGATTTGCGTGTTCGATCAGCACCTCTTACCGGCATCGAGATTCCCGAAGGTCTCGTGCCACTCGCCATCGATGAATTCCCTGTACTTTTTATCGCAGCCGCCTGCGCCTCAGGTAAGACAGTCCTGTCAGGGGCTGAGGAGCTTCGTGTAAAAGAGAGCGATCGCATTGCGTCGATGGCAGAGGGCTTGACTCGTCTCGGTGTTGAAAACCAGGTTCACGAGGATGGTATTACCATCATCGGTGGGCAAATCACAGGTGGTGAGGTAGATACATTCCATGATCATCGCATCGCCATGTCATTCTCTATTGCGGCGCTTAGAGCGACAGGGCCCGTTCATGTCAACGACTGCGATCATGTAGCCACTTCATTTCCGGATTTTGCGGCCCTTGCTCGAGGTGTCGGTTTGAATATTACTGAATTGGGTTAAGAATCGTATGATTCCTGTTATCTGCGTGGACGGTCCCAGTGGTTCAGGCAAAGGAACGCTAGCACAGCGACTTGCCAATCACTTGGGCTTCCATTTACTCGACAGTGGTGCCCTTTATCGCATCGTGGGATTCGCCGCACTTGATCAAGGTATTGCCTGGGATGACGAATACTCAGTCACGCATATAGCCCGCGATTTGGACGTTTCTTTTGTTACCACCGATCTGGGTGTCCGTGTGATTTATTGCGGCAGAGATGTCACCGATCCGGTGCGGTCTGTAAGGGGTGGTGAGGGTGCATCAGCAGTCGCTGCCATACCCTCGGTCAGAGAGGCACTACTTACCCGTCAACGCGAATTGGCAATGCCCCCCGGATTGATTGCCGACGGACGAGATATGGGTACCGTGGTGTTTCCTGACGCAGCTTTAAAAATATTCCTAGAAGCATCCGCCATGGCGAGAGCGCAGCGACGACAGAGCCAGTTGCAGCTGCAGGGAGAGGATGTTAGTCTGCCGCGCCTTTTGGAGGCCATTGAGGCTCGCGATACTAGAGATCGAACACGATCGGTATCGCCACTTGTCCCAGCGGACGATGCCGTCATTGTCGATAGTACCGACCTGACCGCTGACGCCGTTTTTGAGCGAGTGATGACTCATGTGGTTGCCAAGAGGATTGTGCACTCGAGCGATTAAAGGCCTTACCCCTCGACTCAGTGTATTTATAAATCGACCCAGCCGGGTAAGAAGGCTGGTGCTGCGATGTTTGCAGCGTTAATACAGGTATGTTCAATGAGCGAATCATTCGCCGAGTTATTCGAAGAAAGTCTCAAGACCGTTGATATGGAGCCCGGTTCAATCGTTACCGGTGTGGTCATCGATATTGACAACGAGTGGGTTACGGTCCACGCAGGTCTAAAATCTGAGGGTGTCATCCCTCGCGATCAATTTACAAACGCTAGTGGCGAGTGCACCTTAAATATTGGTGACGAAGTGCAGGTGGCACTTGAAACTGTCGAAGATGGTTTTGGTGAAACTAAGCTCTCGCGCGAGAAGGCAAAGCGCGCAGAAGCATGGAAGACGCTGGAAGCAGCCCACGTCGCCCAAGAGGTGGTCACTGGTGTTATTAACGGAAAGGTCAAGGGTGGCTTCACAGTCGACGTCGATTCTATCCGTGCCTTCTTGCCCGGCTCGCTGATTGACGTACGTCCAATTCGTGAAACGGCGCACCTAGAAGGCAAAGAGCTTGAATTCAAGGTGATCAAGCTCGATCAGAAGCGTAACAACGTTGTGGTTTCTCGACGCGCGGTCATGGAAGCCGCTAATAGCGCCGAGCGCGACGAACTGCTGGAAAACCTCCAGGAAGGTCAAAGTGTCAAAGGTGTAGTCAAGAACCTCACCGACTACGGTGCATTTGTTGATCTGGGTGGTGTTGACGGTCTGTTGCACATCACCGATATGGCGTGGAAGCGTATTAAGCATCCAAGTGAGGTCGTTGAAGTTGGCCAGGAAATGGATGTCAAAGTTCTGAAGTTCGACCGAGAGCGCAACCGTGTTTCCTTGGGTCTCAAGCAGTTGGGTGAAGATCCATGGGTAGAGATTACTAATCGTTACCCAGAAGGTAGCCGCGTCAATGCGCGCATCACCAATCTTACCGATTACGGTTGTTTTGCCGAGATCGAAGAGGGTGTTGAAGGCTTGGTTCACGTATCTGAAATGGACTGGACTAATAAGAATGTTCACCCATCGAAGATTGTTCAGCTAGGCGATGAAGTCGAAGTGATGGTTCTTGATATTGATCAGGAGCGTCGTCGTATTTCGCTCGGTATCAAGCAATGTCAACAGAATCCATGGGATGCCTTTGGTTCGCAGCACGCGACGGGCGACAAGATCTCTGGCTCGATCAAGTCAATTACTGATTTCGGAATTTTCATTGGCCTTGCCGGTAATATTGACGGCCTGGTTCACCTCAGTGACATCAGCTGGAACGAAACCGGTGAAGAAGCCGTTCGTAACTACAAGAAAGGCGATGAGATCGAGACCGTGATCTTGAGCATTGACCCTGATCGTGAGCGAATCTCGCTGGGCATCAAGCAGCTAGAGGAGGATTCGTTCTCGATCTTCTTGGGCGAAGCCGAGAAGGGCAGCATCGTTACGGGCGAAGTTACTGATGTAGATGCGAAGGGTGCAGTCATCAAACTGAATGAAGAAGTTGATGGCTACATCAAGGTTGCTGATCTAAGTCGAGATCGTATCGAAGACGCGCGCTCAGTTCTCAATGTGGGCGACAAGATCGACGCAAAAATTGTCGCTGTTGACCGCAAGAGCCGATCGATCGGTCTGTCTATCAAAGCGAAAGACATGGACGACGAAAAAGAGGCAGTGCAGTCGCTTAAGCAGCAAGACATCGCAGCTTCACCCGGAACCATTGGCGATCTCATCAAGGCGCAAATGGACGGTAAATAAACTTCAGATTTCAAACCGAAGTTTGACAGAAAGCCGGTTTTACCGGCTTTTTTTTGTCGCTTTCCTGGCCGTCAAAAAAATGACATGATCTCGTTTATGACCTGCCGAAAAATGAAACGCCTAGGTTGCGTGTTACTTGCTGGGCTCTTAAGCGCCTCACTTGTCAATGCGCAAGATATCAACGCGAACTGGTTCACTCATTTCGAGTTTGACGGTTCGAAGACGGCGGAGGCTGCGGATCGAGAATTCGAGTGGGGCGAATCAGCGCTTTTCCTGACTGGAAATAGTGGTCGCTGGTCATTTTTATCGGAAGCCACGTTTCAGGCCGAAAAATATCGAGACAAACAATTTACGCTCGAGCGCATTCATGTGCGATATGAATTTAATCGCGACAATGCGATTAGCTTCGGCAAAATGCACACGCCTGTGAACTACTGGAACGACAATTTCCATCATGGCCGATATTTTTTCCCTACCATCAATCGACCTTGGTCGTTCAGTCGTTTTGTTCCGATACATGAGGTGGGCGTTAGACTCTCGGGTCAAAGTCCTATGGTTGAGGGTGTTGGGTATGATCTGGTGGTGGGTTCAGGCCAGTCGGTGGGAAACGATGCTTTTTCTAGAGGCATTCAATCCTATACCGCGAGTTTCAATTGGGCGCCAACAGCTCAGTCGAGGACTATAGTCAGTTATTACCGCGACTCGATTCTGAGTCACCAGGATAGCCCCAATCATCACGCGATGGGGATGGAAGATCATGCCGGCCCCGACGTAGCTGTTGACTCCAATTTAAATAAGGATATTCCCTACGAATTATTGTCGTGGTCGCTTCATCATGAAGGTGATGCGTGGAGGACACTGACCGATCTATCGGCCAATAGAACCGATAGTGGCGATTGGAATTGGGCCGCGTTTCAATACGTGGGCTACCACTTGAATGAGTCTTTGTCGCTCTATGGGCTGCTAGATTACGTCAATGTTTCGCGGTCAGAAGTTCACTTTGCACCTGGCATAGCACAACGGTATGGACTTGGGGTCGAGTGGTTTGCGACCAATAACATCTCGTTAAAGGTAGAGGCTCGGTCGGAGCATGGTTTTAGTGCGGGGCCTTATGGCGACAGCAAGGTGTTAGAAGCACAGCTTGCGCTTGGGTTCTGATTGCGATGACGCGAAGTCTTCTTACAACGATGGTCATGTTGTGGGCCTTAAGTGTCACGAGTGGCGCGTTTTCCACAAATGCTTTCGTGGTGGTCAATGCGCCGGCGGGTTCGTCGATTGATCAAGCTTCGCTTGAAGCGCTGCTGACCGGACAGCGGAGAAACTGGGATGCGGGCGAGGCGGCAAAGGTTGTTTTACCTTCCCGTGAATCCTCGAACTTCGATTTTGTTGCTCAAAAACTATTTGGCACGTCCGGGCAGGTTATGCAGCGCCTTTGGTTCCGGCTGGTTTTTAGCGGACGAGCGAATGCACCGGACTATGTTGACAGCTCGCTCGACGTGATTGAGGCCGTAGAACGCCAAGACGGAGCGCTGGGCATTCTGGTATCTGATGTGGCGCCTACGGTACGTGAGGGCTTGACGATAGTTGAGCTCAAGTGAACAAATCGGTTCTATTCCAGGTTGCCGCGCTGATGACCCTGGTCACCAGCTTTGTTGCCGTTATCATGCTGTACCTTTTACCAGAGCGACAGGAATTCGAGCTCGAGAAAAGTGTGCTTGATGAATTATCCGGTTTGTCTCTGGCCTATTCAATTAGCGTGCGCTCTGCACTCGAGCAGGAAAATTTATCCGTCTTGGCGGAGTTGAACGAGCAAGTTGCCTCAGACCCTCGCAGTCCCATCATTGCCATTTTGAACGAGACTGCAGGCACTCAAAATATCTTTGCTTTTTTTCCGGCCGATGAGGAGATCGCATCGGTCGACGATATTTACTCGGATAAGTTTTTGTCGGCAGAACGAACTTTCAGTTCCGATATCTTTGAGGGAACCGTCGTCGTTTTATTCAAACGTGAGACACTTGAAGATCGGCTCGCCTCGTTGAATCAACCGCTCTATTTTGCGTTTGGTTTTATCTGCCTTTTGCAAATCATTTTTGCCAGGCAGCTATCGGCTCGCGTTCTCATACCCATCATTGAAGCGGCATCTCTGGCGGATCGGCTGGGAGAGCGACGCTACTCCGATCGTTTAGTGAAAACATCGCGTGAGGATGAGCTAGGGCAGTTGGGCTCAAGTCTCCGCAGACTGAAGACCAATTTGCGAATGCAGGAACGCGAAAATAGGCGACTCTTCCTGTCACTCGAAGATACGGTTCAGGAGCGTACCCAGGAGCTTAGAGAGGCGCTCAAGGCAAAAGATGCGTTCACTGCCAGCGTAAGTCACGAGTTGAGAACGCCACTGCACAGCATTATTGCCTCGCTCGATCTAATGTCGGAGCCTAATGATTCGCCGAGTGACGATCGAAACTACCTCAATATTGCACAGCGTGCGTCTCAGGCTTTGCTTGTGCTTATTAATGAGCTACTTGACTTTCAGCGCTGGGAGCACGAGCAAATCGCATTGATGACCGAGCCAACTGTTCTGCATCAATTTTTACAAGAGATCCAAATGACAACCGATATTTTATTCGATGATTCGTCGATTAAGTTCTCAGCCCTCATCGATGAGACTAGTGGCTATCGCGTATCAATGGATGCTCAGCGCGTCGGTCAAATCCTGTTAAACCTGCTGGGTAATGCACGGAAGTTTACTCGCCAAGGTGAGGTGATACTTGAGGTTTCAGTACTTAGCCAGACAGCCTTCGATGCCGAATTCTTATTTGTTGTCGAGGATACGGGCATTGGTATTTCTCCAGAGGACCTCAGTAAAATTGGCGAGCCATATTTTCAGGCGACACACGGCTTGAACCGGAAATTTTCCGGCACCGGACTTGGTTTGAGCATTGTTAAGCAGCTTCTAGAGACCATGGGCTCGCGACTGAATGTATCCAGTAAGGTGGGCAAAGGCACCGTTTTTGATTTCACCCTGAAGTTCTTAAAATTACCCGCCGAGCCAGCCACACCGGTGACGTCAAACAAACCTGAGGTTACCGAAGATGAAATCAAAGTACGCAAGGCGCTCAATATTCTCTATGTTGAAGACAGCGAGACAAATCAGCTTGTTATGTCAGCCATGATGGAGCGTCTGGGCGTAAATCTTGCCCTCGCCTCTTCGGCCAAAGAGGGATTTTCTGCGTTAAAGGCAGGGGCATTTGACGTGATCATCACCGATATTCAAATGCCAGAACATTCCGGATTAGATCTGCTTCAATGGATTAAAGACTCGCCCGGAATACCAATGAGCATGCGCATCTTTGCCTGCACAGCTAACGCTGGCAGTGATGCAGTAAAGGAGTTTGAAGCTGCTGGATTTGAGGGTGTTCTTACAAAGCCGCTGGATCTTCAAGTACTCGAGAAGTTCTTGTCTTC
>JAACDF010000218.1 GCA_009937065.1 Gammaproteobacteria bacterium
AATTGACAGGCGATCAGTCCGCCCGCCTCGTGCACTGCTCGCGTCACACCAGACCACGCTGCAACGTGACGCTCGTTACAAATGCCCGGCGTCCGGTTGTAACCCTTACCATCGAATGTCGGATGCGTTCCCTCGGTAACGATCAGGCCCGCGTTAGCGCGTTGTGCGTAATACTGCTCGTGAATCTCGGAGACGCAGTCGTCCTCCTGAGACGCCCGGCTGCGGGTCATGGGCGCCATGACCACGCGGTTCTTGAGCTCGAGGTCGCCCATCGACAAGGGTGAAAGCAATCGATCGATAGCCATAAATTAATCTCTATCGCGGACGAATACTGGGATCGTCAGATCCGCCGCGCATGGTTTTCAAAAATTGTTCGACAGGCGCTGGCGGAGCGACCGAAGGCAAGGCGCCAGTGGGCGGCTCTGCCCAAAACCTTTGCCAACTCGGAAACAGGCTATGAAAGGCGCCTTCGTAGGGGTCTCGGTCCGGCCAGCGCATTTTATTATCGCCGTAAGGCGGTTTATTCAGGTCCGCGGCGTACCAGTAACAAGGTAAGCGGCGTTTGAATAACCACCGACCGTCAATACGCTGATAGTGGTCCCAGTAAATCATCTGCATGATGACCCACTCACAGCCACCGTCTTGGGTCGGCGTTTCATGCTCGTTCTTCGAGTACACCACGCCGACGGCACTGTCGGGATCTTCAAACTCGATAATGTGATTGCCAATATGATGCGAAGTGCCCGAGAACTGCACCCGCAACGTCTCGTCCATCCACTGTTTAAAGTGCGCTCGGCCAACCTTGTCTTTTCCCACACGCACATCTTCGGGGAATAAATTCACCATGGCATCCAAATCGCGCATATCCAATGCCAAGGAATATTTGGCTGCAAGCTGACGAATCTCATCGAGAGACTCCAGCCGATCGACCCTTGCTAATAACGCTTCATTTGCCATGAAAATCTGTCCTTTTCCTTACCGCAGGCTTTTAAAAGACTACTGCGCTGTGGCGATATGCCGCCCCGCTCTGCGGCCCGAAAACGTCGCATCGCCGACCGAACTACCAGAGGCATATCCGTCACCGCGGCGTGGCACGCCGCAGGCGGTTCGTCCCGCCGCATACAAGCCGTTGATGGATGACCCCTCCGCATTCAAAACGACACCATCGACCGTCGTATCCAATCCCCCTAGTGTAAAGTGAGGAAGAAACGCACCAGCGCCGGGTGTGCAGTCGAGCGCGACAAAAGGGCCAGTGAGTGGCTTTAGCCAAACATCTGACTTGTGAAACCTTGAATCACTCCCGGCTTCAGCTGCCTCGTTATAACGCGACACGGTCTCCTGCAAGGATCCGGTCGGCAGGTCCAATTCCTCCGCAAGCTCGTCAATTGTTTCACCCGTTCCCTTTACCGGGGCCGCAAGCCAACTCGCCGTTTCATAATCGGCATAGTCGTCAACATTGAGCACGAGATACACGGGGAAAGCCTGCTTCACGAGATAGCAGCCAATCCTGCCGTGATACGCATCTTCGTTAATAAAACGCTGTCCCTGACCGTTCACAAAAATACCGTGGGTTAGCGTCGCAGGGGGGTAAAACGGAACGCTCAGAAATCCCTCATGCATGTTGATGGCACGGGCGCCTACGCTCAGACCCATTTGTATGCCACCACCGGTGTCGTTTGGGTTTCCTATCGGCACGGTGCCAGCTTTTGCAAGTTCCGGCGCATAGTCCTGCATCATTTCCTGATTCATGACGAAGCCGCCCGCACACAGCACCACACCCCTGGTGGCGCGGTAGCAACGCTCTTCCATGTCCTCGCGAACCACAAGACCTACAATCCGTTGCTCGGGACCAAACTGATCGACAATCAGGCGGAGTGCCCGTGCTTCAAGGTGTACGTGGACGTCCCGTTGCTCTACGGCCTCAGTCAGTATTTTCACGAGTAAAGGACCGCCATTGTCCCCCTCTACGTAGAGGTTGTGCCCACGGGGAGCCGGCTTGTATTTGTCGACGTAGGGCCATGCCTTTTCACTACCCGTGTAGAGCAGACAATCGTCGGTCAAAGCCATCATGGCTCGCTCAGGGTACTCGGACATTTTAAACGGCACGCCGAGTGCCATTAACCAGTCGAGATGATCAGCGCCGCCATCGGCATAGGCACGAACCTTTTCAGGATCAGCCTGAGGCCCGTTTGAGTCCATCAGATAGCCATAAACGTCATCAGCAGAATCGTCGTAGCCGACGGCCTTTTGCACTTTCGTTCCGCCACCCAGATACAGCTCGGCCGATGACAGTTTGGTTGACCCACCACTCTCAGAGGCCGCTTCGAAAATGGTGACCGAAGCGCCGTTGTCAGCGGCCTCAATGGCGGCACAGGCACCGGCACCCCCGAAGCCAACGATGAGTACATCGCGGGTCTCCGTCCAGTTCTTCACGTCAGCTTCTAGAATCGGTGCAAAGGACACGGCCCTCTCCCATTATTTTTTATTGGTATTGCGTCAATGTAGCGCCTCGCCTCGGCTCGCTCTCCCTCCGTTTGGACGATACCTCACACTTGCGAAGACTGCCCGCACAAGCGACCTTAAGCGCCGCTACCAGAACAACAGAGGACGCCCGCCATGCAGTGGTACACCGGAAATACGCTCTACGACACCTTACTCCTTATTGGCTTTGCCTATGCAGTGCTGGTCATGGTGTCGAGCTTCTTTGGCACCGCAGCCTACGGTGGTCGTTTTGGCGGGGGTAAGCGGTCAAAAGGTATTAAGCTTGGCTCGAAAGCCGGATGGATTCTGATGGAGCTCCCCGGGCTACTGGTTTTCCCCGTGATCTTTTTTATGGGTGCCAACTCGGATCAGACGGTACCCCTCTTTTTCCTTGCCGTCTGGATGTTTCACTACACCAACCGTGCACTCGTCACACCCATGCTGATGCGTGTGCAACCTGGCTCAACCGCCAGCTTCTCCTTGGGGGTTGTGATTGCCGGCTGGATTACGCTGTTTCTGCATGGCTACTTCAACGCAGCCTACCTCACGGAATTCGGCACTCAGTACACAACCGAATGGTTCAGTGACCCCCGATTCCAGATCGGCCTTGCCATTTACATTTTCGGCTTCACGCTGAACGTTCACTCGGACAGCATTTTGCGTAATTTGCGGTCTCCTAATCCGAGTCCAGACGAGCCGCGATACAAGGTTCCTTTCGGCGGTGGCTTCAAATGGCTGACCTGCCCGCAATACTTCGGCGAAATCCTCTCGTTTGCCGGTTTTGCCATCATGGTATGGAACCTTGGCGCGGTGTTCGTTCTCGCGATGACAGCAGGCAACCTGATTCCCAGAGCGCTTTACACCCATAAATGGTTCCACAAGAACTTTGATGACTACCCGAAGGACCGGAAGGCGGTTATCCCCGGGTTGCTCTGACATATAAAACAGAGGCCGGTACAGCTCAGCTCGGTATGAGGTGCTCGTTATCAGGAGCCTGTTGCAGAGAGACCAGCCGCTTCAGGGCTGGTACCAAATAGCTGAGCTGATGGCGCGCTCCTGAATGGCTAAGGGTTCCATCGGTTCCATGCCCAATTGCAAGGCATCGTAGGTCGACCATCGCGGCGTCGGTATCTCGAGGACGCGAAGGTAATAAAACGTCTCCTGTCCCGGGTCGAAGTCTGGATCGCGCCACTGTGCGGTCAGCTGAGGCGTACCAATTTGATTGGTATAGGTTGCGGTTTGTGGGTTCACCGTTGAGCCCACGGGCGATAGCTTCCCTGTATCAGGGTCGATATCGCGATCATCCGACCACGCCAGGTCAAAAATCGACTCATGACTGGCGCCATCAGCATCAACCCAGCCTTTGATCATCTGAATTCGGTCTAGATTGGCGCCAAGCGGATCGCGCTGGGCTACAGCAATAAATTCGGGAGCCAATCCCGCCTCAGGCGCCACCGGTAGATCGCCTCCCATGGGTACACCGTGGGCACGACCTAGGGTGTCGACATCTGCCGCCATAGCTGTCCCATCAGGAAACC
>JAACDF010000219.1 GCA_009937065.1 Gammaproteobacteria bacterium
ACAATTGTTTGGAAAAACAATATTTGCTGTACTCAGCTCCTTAATCCCAGGTAACCCCAACACAAAAAAAACGACAGGAAATTACTATGAAAAGTCTCCAAATGCAGTCTTGTGTCCATGAAGAGGGCACGATCGAATGTGCACTGTTTGAGGTTGATATTGCCTCGCCCAAAGATAATGAGGTGATGGTCAAAATTGAAGCTTCGCCCATCAACCCGTCAGATCTTGGGCTCATGTTTGGTGCTGCTGATGTTGGCTCAATTCGTGCCGCAGAGCGAAACGGCCATCCTTCTATCATCCTTGATGTTCCAGCGCCCGCTATGCGCGCGATGGCAACACGTGTTGGCGAATGGCTGCCGGTGGGAAACGAAGCGTGTGGAACAGTCGTTGAGGCGGGCGCGAGTCCAGAGGCGCAAGCACTTCTCGGAAAGCGAGTCGCGCTCTTTGGTGGCGAAATGTACTCTGACTACCGAACAGTATCGGTATTTCAATGCATCCCGCTTCCCGACAGCACAACGCCAGAGCAAGGAGCTTCCTGTTTTGTGAATCCGATGACTGCGTTGGGGTTCGTTGAGACAATGAAAATGGAAGGGCACAAGGCTATTGTGCACACAGCGGCAGCCTCTAATCTTGGTCAGATGCTCAATCGCATTTGTTTGAACGACGGTGTTCCTCTCGTCAATATCGTGCGCAGCGAGGAGCAGGTGAGTCTTCTCAAAGATCAGGGTGCCGAGTACGTGGTCAACAGTTCAGATGCAGACTTTGCTCAGCAGCTGACAGCCGCACTCAATGCAACGGGTGCAACACTGGCGTTTGATGCTATCGGTGGTGGTAAGTTGGGCAACGCTATCTTGATGGCCATGGAGGCTTCAGCGGTACAGCGCATGACCGAGTGGTCCCGCTACGGATCAAACGAGTTTAAACAGCTTTATATTTATGGTGCTCTTGATCTGGCGCCCACCACACTCAATCGAGGATACGGCTTCTCTTGGGGGATTGGTGGTTGGCTGTTGACGCCCTTTATGATGAAGGCGGGACGAGAAGTGGTTGATCGCATGCAGGCGAGAGTGGTTGCAGAGTTAACCACCACATTCGCTAGCGGATACTCCGACCGTATTACGCTTGCCGAGTCTGTAACGCCGGCGGCGGGTGCCAAGTACGGTGTGCGCGCAACAGGTCAAAAGGCGTTGATTACCCTCTAATCTAGCCACCAGCGAGTTTGCAACTAAAGCCAAGGCGCTCTAACGTAGCTTTACAGGTGTTACGTTGATCGCCTTGTATTTCGATGCAGTCATCTTTTACCGCACCGCCCACGCCGCATTTTTGCTTGAGTGTTTTTGACAGCGTTTTTAATTCGGCGGGTGTAACTGGTAGCCCGGTGATTACAGTCACTGCCTTTCCACCGCGACCTTTGGTTTCTCGTGAGATTCTGACAATACCGTCGCCAACATAACTCGGTTTATCGTTACCGCAGCCACAGTGTGCGACTGCCCTGTGGCATTGGGGGCAGAGTCGGCCTTGATCTGTGCTGTATACCGCGTTTCCTGTTACTTTTTTCTTCATATTGCCATTAGGTCGGTTTTTGCTTTCAACATGAGTTTAGCAGTTGGTATGGTGTAAGGCTCGACGTGCACATTAACGAAGAAGTGAGAACACAAGGCTGTGGGTAATCAGGAAACAACAGTGATCGTCACTGAGCTAGAAACTAAAATTGCATTTCTCGAAGCTGCGAACGATGAGCTGGAGCGAGCTCTGTTGCTTCAACACGAGCGTATTGATCGAATCGATATCATTGTTAATGAGTTGCGAAACCGGCTTAAAGAGCAGGCATCTCTTATAGAGGGGATGGAGAACTTTACTGATGAGTCGCCCCCGCCACACTATTAAAAAAGAATAAAAACAAACAAAAACAGAGAGATAAATAATGATTTTCAAAAGGTTTTTGCTTTCTTTGGTCGCTCTAATAGTGGTGGCGAGTCTCTATATTTCAACCTTAGTTTCAGCTCCAGTAGCACCAAGTCACCAGGTATTTATTGGTGGTGAGGTGCTTACCATGGACCCGGATAGCAAAATCGCAGAAGCCGTAAGCGTGCGTGATGGGGTCATTGACCAAGTCGGCAGTACAGGAGAAATTTTGGCGCTTGTGACTGAGGACACAGATGTTGTGGACCTCTCAGGGCGCACGCTAGTCCCTGGGTTTGTCGATGCGCACGGGCATTTTCCGGGCTCTGGTCAAACCGCGTTTACAGTTGATTTAAATAGCCCTCCGATTGGTGATACCGAGTCTATCCCCGAGCTGCTAGATAAGTTGCGAGCATTCGGTGAAAAACGGACGGACGGTTGGCTGATTGGCAGTAACTACGACGATACCTTGCTCGCCGAAAAGCGTCATCCTACGCGTGATGACCTAGATCTTGTTTCTGCCACTCGACCCATTGCTGTCGTTCATGTGTCAGGGCATCTAATGGTGGTTAATTCCGCCGCGCTGGCAGAACTTCACATCGATGAAACAACCCCTGATCCCGAAGGTGGTCACATCGTTCGTGATCTCTCCTCGGCCGATCAGCGACGACCCAATGGAATTCTAGAGGAAACTGCGACTCATCATGCGAGGGACAAAACACTCGATTTATCTGTCTCCGACGCGTGGCAGATGACTAAGCTCGCTACGGCTGAGTATTTACAGTATGGCGTAACAACGGCATCGGCAGGCGGCATGCCTACGGCTATCGCAAGCCTGCTCGGCCCAATGTCTAATTACAATCAGATGCCGCTACGGGTGGCGCTATTTCCGTTTTTTGACGAGGTAGGGGCTGGTTTGCTGGCGGGTGAAATAACATTGGACGACTTCGCGAGTGGACGCGTGCGTGTGCCGAGGGTGAAAATCATTGCTGATGGAAGTATCCAGGGGTTTACTGGGTATTTG
>JAACDF010000027.1 GCA_009937065.1 Gammaproteobacteria bacterium
AATTCGGGATCTTGAGATCGTTTGTATCCGCCCACCCGCGACTGGTAGTAACCACGATAAGCGTGGTCACGGCGGCAGTGAGAAGCGATTTAGTGAACCTAGTGGACATCATGAGACTTTAACTGACTTTCTTCCTATGCGCGTGTTTCAGTGTGACAAAAGTAGGGAAGCTTGGTTCCCTAAGCAGGTATACTCACCGCGGAGCAATAAGGGTTTATGAGATGGCAGTTGCAGATAGGGTCGATGCTCGTGGTAAACGATGCCCGATGCCGGTGCTCATGGCGAAGCGTGCTATAGCTGAATGCTGTCCTGGCGATGCCATTGAAATATTGGTAACAGATCCAAGCGCACCAAAAGATTTTGAAACCTTTGCGCGGCTAGAAGGTCACAGTGTCAGTTGCGAGACGCGTGATGAAGTAACGACCATCAGGCTCACGCTGAGCGAAGCAAAATGAGTCGATGCGTGAAACTCAGAGCTGGTTGCTAAGGGGGGGTAAATTCAGATGATCGACACACTGAAAAAATGGTACCAACGGCATCTCGGTCGGGAAGAGTCGGTCATTCTTGTGACGCTTCTAATCGGAAGCATTGTTCTGCTTGGTGTGATGGGTGACGTGCTCACCCCCGTGTTTATCGCCTTGATCTTGGCGTACCTGATGCAAGGCGTAGCCGACCAATTCGCAAAGTGGGGTCTTGGTGATGGACTTGCTCTCGCGGGCTCCTCGTTAGTTTTTATCGGCGTTTTCCTTGGCTTCATGTTGGGTATTGCGCCCTTGGTGTGGCGCCAGCTAGAGGGGCTTATTCGAGAGGCCCCTGCAATGATGGGGGCGGTGCAGCGACAAGTAGAGGAGCTCATCGCGAAATATCCGATTGTGATTGAGCAGGCGCCGATTACGGAGATGCTGTCTTCTATGCAGGGGCAGGCTGCTTCACTGGGTCAGGCTATTGTAGGTTTTGGACTCTCGTCGATACCTGGGGTGTTTACGTTCGCCATTTACATGGTCCTTATCCCGCTGATGGTGTTTTTCTTTTTAAAAGATCGCGATGAGCTTATCGAATGGGTGTTTGGTTTTTTGCCAAAAGAGCGCCCCGCGCTTGACCGGATTGGTCGCGACATGAATAGGCAGATTGCGAATTATGTGCGGGGCAAGGGTATTGAAATCACTATTATTGGCGCCGCAAGCTACATCGCCTTCATCAGTTTTGGCTTGAATTATACCGCTCTGCTCGCGTTGCTTGTTGGCCTGAGCGTGATAGTGCCGTATATCGGCGCTTTCTTGGTCACCATTCCCGTCGTGCTAGTGGCGTTTTTTCAGTTCGGATTGAGTGGCGACTTCTATTGGATTGTCGCGCTCTATTGTTTCATCCAGGTGCTTGATGGAAACGTGCTTGTGCCGCTTTTGTTTTCAGAGGCAGTAAACTTGCACCCTGTGGCGATCATCATCGCTGTTTTGATATTTGGCGGTTTGTGGGGTGTGTGGGGCGTCTTTTTCGCCATTCCACTGGCAACACTCTGCAATGTGTTGTTGGTCTCATGGCCGCGGACAGAGGTTTAGCGCACGACTGCGCGTAAAGGAGTAACTATGCAAATCTGGCGAATCTCTCGCTTGACGGTAACCGCGGTGCTGGCGTCTTTTTTGGTGGCTTGTGGGGGCGATGTCTCGGAGCCTGTGGCCCCGGTAGTAGTCAATAAAAGTCCGAATGATGATCGGGAGTATGCTGCCGTAGCGCTGGATAATGGTCTCCAGGTTTTGATGGTCTCAGATGCGACTACTGAGAAATCTGCTGCAGCCCTCAGTGTTGGCGTTGGTGCGTTCTCGGATCCGATGGATTTTCAGGGGATGGCTCACTATTTGGAGCACATGCTGTTCATGGGTTCGGAATCGTTCCCTGAGCCCGATGGGTATATGAATTTTGCGGCAGAGAATGGCGGAAGTTCCAACGCCTACACCTCGAGTGAAATTACGAACTACATGATCACGATCGAGAATTCGGCCTTCCCAGAGGCACTTCACCGTCTTTCTGAGTTTTTCTCGGCGCCCATACTTGACCCTGGCTACATCCAAAAGGAAAAGAATGCCGTCAATGCTGAGTGGTCCATGCGGCGAGAGTCAGAAGGTCGATCGATTTATCGTCTCCAAAGAGCGCTGCTGGGTGAGCACCCAGCGAATCGATTTACCATAGGTAATCTAGATACTCTTGCTGACAAAGAGGCGCGCGAATTACACCCCGCTACGATCGAATTTTTCGAGCAGTATTACTCGGCGAATTTGATGGCGCTGGTGCTGATAAGTCCACTTCCTGTCGCTGAAATGGAGAGTTTGGCGGAGCAATATTTCTCACTTGTTCCCAATAAAGAGGTCGATAAGCCTTCAGTTACCACCAACGTTAACTTCGATGAGGTTGCAGGTAAGTTGATCCGCTTCAAGCCGCAGCGTGACCTGCGTGAAATGCGCTTGAGCTACATCATCGACAACAATGCTGCCGAGTGGCGAAGTAAGCCCGGTGATTACCTTGGTTATGTCATCGGTTCGGAAATGCCAGGCACGCCCGCTGATAAGCTCAAGTCGCTGGGACTGATCAGTGAATTGATGACCTCGAGCTACGAGTCGCTCTACGGCAATTACGGAACCTTTGAAATCAGTGTGCAGCTGACCCCCCAGGGTATGAAGCGGCGTGAGGAAATCTTTGACGTGCTCTCGGGTTATATTGAGCTCCTACGTCGAGAAGGTGTCGATGACCGATATGCCGAGGAGTACAGGCAGTCCCTAAACAACCAATTTACCTTCTTGGAGAAGATTGATGACTTCTCTTATGCCGCGAGTTTGGCGGCAGCGATGCAGGATTATCCGATAGAGCACGTTATCGATGCGCCATATCGCTTCGATGGCTTTAATCAGGAGGCTGTCGATTCGCTATTGGCACAACTGGTGCCTGAGCGGCTTAACGTCTGGTACATCTCGCAAGAAGAAGAGACTAATAGCGAGCTTGAATTCTATGTTGGACCGCACGCCGTAGAGGATCTCGAGTCGAGAGACATCGATGAGGCCCTTGCCCTCGTTAATCGTCTCGGATTGACACTTCCCAGTGAAAACGGCTTGCTTCCTGAGGCCTTCGATATCAAAGAGGCGCCCGCTGACGTCATGCCCATTACCGTGGCAGATAATGTGACCTTCTGGCTCAAGGGTAGCGAGAGCTTTGACGGGTTGCCAAAAGGTTTCACGCGGCTGCAGCTGACTACAGATAAAGCGCTGAATAGCGTCGAAAATGTTGTTTATCTATCGCTCTGGGAGTCGCTCTACGATCTGAAACAGACGCGACTGGCGACTGAAGCGTCGATTGCCGGCATGAGCCTATCGATGAGCGCATCCAATGGGGTCTCGCTAACGATGTCAGGCTTTACTGATAAACAGCCCGAGTTGCTAGCTCGTGCGCTGGAGGGGTTGAGAGTTAACCCCACTGAGCTCGAGTTTGGTCAGGCGGTAGAGCGCTATTTGCGCCGCATTGAGAACTCAAAACGTGCCTTCCCATATACCCGATTTACACCCTTACTTGGGATGCTGACACGAGAGGGTCGGCACACAGATGCATCGCTCGCGCTTGCAGCCTCCAAGGCCAATCTCGATGGCTTCACTCGGTTTGTTGGAGACGTCCTTACAACAAGTCACTTACGGGCATTCTTCTTTGGCAACTACGATGAGGCCGATGTGCGAGCGGCCTATGCCCAGCTGGAGGACTTTGTTACACCTAGCCGCTCCGCCGGTTACGCGCGCGCTGGCATTTACAATCCAGAGCCCGGTGCGACGTTGATGCTAAATAGAGAGGTGCCTGTAGAAGATCTCGGCATGTTGTATGGCTTTGCCGCACCTGAGGCGTCGATAAAGAACCAAGCTTTAGCTCGAATACTAGCGCGACACCTAAGGGTTCGTGCGTTCGAGACCTTGAGAACAGAAGAGCAACTTGGGTATGCAGCGGGCGGTGGGTCGCTCGATCTGTACCAACACCCGATGGTGATTCTCTACATACAGACGCCTGTTAAAGGTCCGCAAGACATGCTTGATCGGTTTAATGCGTATACGCGGGAATACCGAGAAGAATTGGCCGCGTTAACCGAGGAGTCCTTTGGTAAGTTTAAGGCTGGCGTGTTAACGGCGCTAACCGAGCCGCCGAAGAACCTCTCTGCGGAGGCGGGGCCCTTTGCTTCAGACTGGTCTATTGAAAACTACGACTTCGATACACGCGACAAGCTTATTGAAGCGGTAGAATCTGCCACGTTGGCCGACGTACAGGCGTTTTACGATGAAACAGTCTTCAGCGACACGCGATCTCGGATCGTTATCCAGCTAAAAGGTCAGCGTTACGCCGAACAAGAGTTTGGTTCGTTGGATGGTGGTGTGGTCATCGAGGATATTGATCAATTCCACAAAGACATGCCTAAGCAAACCTTTTAGGCGTTACATCTAAAAATTCTACGTAAATATTTCTACAAAGTTCTTTTTTAGAACTTTGTAGAAATTTATATCCTGATTAAATACCCTCTAAGCTATAAAAATGTATTTTAAAGTTCTAATTTAGAACTAATAGGGGTTGGTATGAATTCAGACTTAGATCCTATCGAAGCAAAAGAGTGGTTAGACTCATTCGATGCAGTCACCCGCTTCAACGGTGATCATGTCTCCAGCGAGCTGATTCAGCGATTAACTGACCACGCCCGAGAGCAAGGCGTGAGGTTGCCAGCGGCCATTACAACGCCATTCAAAAATACGATTAATCCTGAAGATGAGCGCGTCATGCCCGGCGACTTGTTCATGGAGCGACGTATTCGATCGCTTATTCGTTGGAATGCGATGGCCATGGTAATGCGCGCCAATGACAATGAAGATGGATTAGGCGGACATATTTCCAGCTTCAGTTCGAGTGCCACCTTGTACGACGTGGGAATGAACTACTTCTTTCGAGGAACAGCGAATGGCCACCCCGGCGATCTTGTGTTTTATCAAGGACACAGTGCGCCCGGTATGTACGCGCGCTCCTACTTGGAGGGAGTTTTTTATGAAAGCCAACTTGAAAATTTCCGACGCGAAGTTTCAGGTAAGGGCCTGTCGTCCTATCCCCACCCCTGGTTAATGCCGAACTATTGGCAGTTTCCTACCGTTTCAATGGGCCTGGGTCCTCTGCAGGCCATCTACCAAGCGCATGTAATGAAGTATCAGCAAAAACGCGGGCTGGTGGATCATCGAGACAGAAAGATTTGGTGTTTCCTAGGCGATGGCGAGTGCGACGAGCCCGAATCGTTGGGTGCGATTGGCCTTGCTGGTCGCGAGGGCTTGGGTAATCTGCACTTTGTTGTTAACTGTAACCTGCAGCGACTTGATGGGCCCGTTCGTGGGAATGGCAAAATCATTCAGGAGCTTGAGGGTGTCTTCCGCGGCGCTGGATGGAACGTCATCAAGGTGGTTTGGGGCCGACGCTGGGATCCTCTGCTGGAACGCGATAAGTCCGGTCTGCTTCTTAAGCGTATGGATGAAGTCTGCGATGGTGAGCTCCAAAACTGTAAGTTTAATGGCGGCGCGTACACACGAGAGCACTTCTTTGGGAAGTATCCCGAGACCCTTGATTTGGTAAAAGATCTCTCGGATGACGACATCATGTATCTCAACCGAGGTGGTCACGACCCCTATAAGGTATACGCGGCGTACGCAGCAGCGTGCGAGGAGACGGAGCGGCCCACCGTGATCTTAGCCATGACGGTTAAGGGCTACGGTACTAGTGAGGCAGGCGAAGCGAGCAACGAGACACACTCGCTTAAGAAGTTGGACGTGAAGAGCTTGAAAGCGTTTAGAGATCGCTTTGGCGTACCCATAAGCGATAAAGATTTGAAAGACGTTCCGTTCTATCGTCCACCTGAGGATAGCCCTGAAATGCGCTATCTCAGGGAGCGCCGAGCGCAGTTAGGGGGCAGTATCCCCGCACGTCGTGCGACCTCCTACAGTCTGCCGGCGCCGGCTCAGTCTGCGTACGCAAGCCAACTGAAGGGTAGTGGTAAGCGTGAAATTTCAACAACGATGGCGTTCGTTCGTGTGCTGTCTTCATTGGTCAAGGACAAGCAAATCGGCGAGCGTGTTGTTCCTATCGTTCCCGATGAGGCTCGAACCTTCGGTATGGAGGGCATGTTCCGTCAGTTAGGCATTTACTCCTCGGTGGGACAGCAATACACCCCTCACGATGCGGGACAAATCCTCTACTATAAAGAGGAGGAGACTGGTCAGATTCTTGAGGAGGGCATCAACGAAGCGGGTGCAATGTCAGCCTGGCTCGCTGCCGCCACGTCTTACTCTGTATCCGACTACCCAATGGTGCCGTTCTACATCTTCTACTCGATGTTCGGTTTCCAGAGAATCCATGATTTGGCGTGGGCCGCAGGCGACAGTCAGGCGCGTGGATTCCTCATTGGCGCCACTGCAGGTCGAACGACGTTGAATGGTGAAGGCCTACAACACCAGGATGGGCACAGCCACTTGATGGCAACCACTATTCCGAACTGCATTTCTTACGATCCGACCTATAGCTATGAGCTGGCAACCATCATCAGTTCTGGCATGAAGCGGATGTTTGAAGATGGTGAAAACGTCTTCTATTACATCACGACCATGAACGAAAACTATGTGCATCCCGATATGCCGGAGGGTGTTGAAGAAGGTATTGTGCGAGGCCTCTATCCGCTCAAGAAGTCCACGAAAAAAGGAAAGAAGCGTGTTCAGTTGATGAGCGCGGGGACCATTATGCGAGAGGTCGAAGCTGCCGCGGTTATGCTGGAAAAAGATTACGGTGTGATCGCTGACATTTGGAGCATGACCAGCGTCAACGAGCTGGCGAGGGACGGTCATAAGGTGTCTCGTCGCAACATGATGAATCCTGGTTCAGAACCAGAGGTCCCGTACGTAACGCAGTGCCTCGGATCTACGGAAGGTCCTATCATCGCTGCTACCGATTACATTCGCGCGCATACCAATCAGATTAGGGAGTTCATTCCGCGTAGCTTTACAGTCTTGGGCACTGACGGTTTCGGACGAAGTGATACGCGCGCCCAGTTGCGAGAATTCTTCGAGGTTGATCGTCGCTACGTCGTCTTGGCGGCTATGACCGCTTTAGCAGATGAAGACATAGTCTCAAGATCAGATGTTGCAAAAGTCATGACGGACTTGGGCATCGATCCTACCAAGCCAGACCCCGCAACGGTCTAAGGGAGGAGCTGCAGATGACACATCAAACGATTGTAGTTCCCGATATTGGCGGTGCTGAAGGTGCCGAAGTGGTAGAGCTTTTGGTTGCTGTTGGTGATGCTATCGAGCTCGAGCAAAGTCTGATTGTTCTTGAGTCAGATAAGGCCTCCATGGAAATTCCCGCATCGCATGCTGGGGTTGTTGTCGAGCTAAAAATGGCAGTCGGTGACCAGCTCTCTGAAGGGGACGCTATTCTCACGCTGGATACCTCAGCGACTGATAGCGGTGATGCCCAGGCAAGTAACGAAGAGATAGTTAGTGAGAAGACAACCAGTGCTTTCACTGATGTAGAGAATGCGAGTTCGCAGAGCGCGGATGCGCCTGTGGAAGAGAGCGCCCCTATTACTGCACCTGAAGCAAGCGCGAACCAAACTGTTTCGGAGCAGATTGTCGAGGTGCCTGATATTGGCACGGACGGTGACGTCGAGGTTGTGGAGCTCTGTGTCAGTGTCGGCGATCTGATCCACGAGGGCGATTCGTTAGTGGTTCTAGAGTCTGACAAGGCCTCGATGGAGGTCCCTTCTCCTGCTGCCGGGGAAGTGCTCGAACTTTTGATTGCAGAGGGTGCATCCGTTGCTCAAGGCGTTGCGCTCTTAAAGCTAAGTGTTAAAGGCACATCATCGCCTGCGCCGGCGATCACACCGGTTGCCAGTCCTGATGTTGATTCCGCTGGCACGGCCGTGAAACCGCCCC
>JAACDF010000028.1 GCA_009937065.1 Gammaproteobacteria bacterium
ACCAGTCACGCTCCACTCGGTACATAAACAAACGACTTTCCGCTCTCGCTACGGGATACACAGGCAGCAAAGGTGGATGCGGGAAGCGCTCATCCAAATATTCCATCATGACTTTCGACTCGTAGAGAACGAGGTCTCTGTCGATGAGCGTCGGCATGGTGTTGTAAGGATTTAAATCACCCAGCTCCGGCACTGGCACACCGTCTTCACTTTCAACCAGATCAACCGACACGCCCTTTTCCGCCAATACAATACGAACACGATGGCTGTAGTGGCTTGTGCTATCAGAAAAGAGGGTCATTGCAGAGCGTTTAGACACAGCCCCTGACGCATCATCGGCTAACTTCATGAAAAACTCCGAGCGGAATGAGAGAAGATAAAGGCGGAGCAAGCTCCGCCTTCTTTAATTATGCCCGTCGAGACGGATTAGTGCACGTCTTTCCAGTATTCGCGGTTCAGTGCCCAAGCGATAATGAAGAAGATACCGAGGAACAGCATGACCTTCTTACCCATCTCAATTCGGGTCTGCTTAAACGGCTCAGCGGTGTAAGCCAAAAAATTCACCAGATCATACATTGCATCATCAAACTGATCGGTGGTCATGACACCCGCGGATGCAACTTCCAGCGAATCGCAGTGGCCTTCGCCTGCATGACTTTCGTCCGCATTGATGCACTGTGGTAAACCCTGTAGCTCAAGCAGCACGTGTGGCATTCCAACGTTCGGATAGACAAGATTGTTCACCCCATAAGGTCGCGAATCGTCTTGGTAAAAAGTCCGTAGATAGGTGTAGAGGTATTCAGGCTTTTTCGCTCGAGAGATGAGCGTCAAATCGGGCGGCGCAGCACCGAACCACCCCTTGGCCACATCCTTATCCATGCTGATATCCATCAATGCCCCAATTTTCTGGTCTGGATCTAACAGCAGATGCTCGCGATAAAGATCTTCAGGAATACCAAGATCTCTGGCTACGCGATTGTGCCGCGAGTACTGAAGCGAGTGACAACCCGCACAGTAATTGGCGTAAAGCGAGGCGCCGTGCTGCAGAGACGCCTGATCGCTAGCATCAGCCGCAAACTCGTCACAAGGAATGCTGCCACAATCGTATGCTGACTCGGCGCCAACTGCCTTCAGTGGCAGCCAGGTCAGAACCGCAATAACCGCTAACGTGGCCACGTTCTTGCCAAAACCCATACCGCCATCCATCGTAACGCGGTCCGGTACTTCTTTCGTCTTATCCCACGTAGACCACCAGTACATGCCTAGGAAGAAGACGAAGTAGTAAATGGTACAAATCTGGGCAAGCAGCGTGCGGCTCTCTGTTGGCGCTTTGACGCCAAGAACACCCAAAATGATGAAGTTGATAACGAAGCCGAGCAGCATGACGCGATTGAGCATACCGCGGTAGCGCCACGAGCGTACTGGATTTCTGTCAATCCATGGCAATGCGAACGGAATGGCTACGGACGCAGCAAATGCGATAAAGCCCCAAAACTTGTCTGGAACCGCCCTCAAGACAGAGTAGTAAGGCGTGTAATACCAAACCGGTGCAATGTGTGCCGGAGTTTTCAGCGCATTCGCCTCTTCGAAGTTCGCCAACTCAAGGAAGTAACCTCCCATTTCTGGCGCGAAAAAGATGATGCCGCAGAAGAAGAATAAGAATACGGCAATGCCTTGAACGTCGTGGACCGAGTAGTACGGGTGGAACTTAATACCGTCCAACGGAATGCCGTTCTCGTCCTTGTGCTTTTTAATCTCAACACCATCGGGGTTGTTTGAGCCAACCTCGTGAAGTGCGAGGATGTGCAACACAACGAGTGCAAGCAGCACGATCGGCAACGCGACCACGTGGAGCGCGAAGAAGCGATTTAGCGTAATTCCCGATAGCAAATAGTCACCACGTATCCAAGTAGTGATGTCCTCACCAACCACGGGTATTGCCCCGAACAGCGAAATAATGACCTGTGCACCCCAGTAAGACATCTGCCCCCAAGGGAGCACGTAACCCACGAATGCTTCTGCCATCAAAACCACGAAGATGAGCATGCCGAAAATCCAGATAAGCTCGCGTGGTTTCTGATACGAGCCATACATCATTGCTCGGAACATGTGCATGTACACCACGATAAAGAACGCAGAAGCGCCAGTGGAGTGCATGTAGCGCAGAAGCCACCCGTACTCCACGTCACGCATGATGTACTCAACCGATGCAAACGCCTCTTCAGCGCTTGGCGTATAACTCATTGTTAGCCAGATACCGGTCAGCAGTTGGTTAACCAATACCAATAGAGAGAAAACACCAAAGAAGTACCAGAGGTTAAAGTTTTTGGGTGCGTAGTATTTCCCCATATGGGTATCCCACGCACGGGTAATAGGAAGACGCGCGTCGATCCAAGAAACCAGTCCTGTTAGTGCCTTTTCCATTTACGCAACCTCCGTGTCAACACCAATGACCAATACGCTATCGCCTTCGAACGAATAAGGCGGAATGATCAGGTTATCCGCGGCAGGGACACCCTTGTAAACGCGTCCCGCCAAATCAAATTTTGAACCATGGCACGGGCAGAAAAAGCCGCCGAGCCAGCTGTCGCCGCCAAGATCGGTCGCACCTACTTCGGGTCTGAACTTCGGCGCGCAGCCAAGGTGTGTGCACAGCCCCACCACGACCAAATATTCTTCATTGAGCGATCGTGGTACACCGCTGATGTATGCGGGTTGATCGGAGCTATCTGAATTTGGGTCTTTCAGGCTGCCATCGAGACTCGGTAGCCCCGCGATTTGCTCGGGAGTTCGGCGGAGAACATACACTGGCTTGCCTCGCCACTCGACCACCACCATCTGGCCGGGCTCAATCTTGCTGATATCAGCCTTAACCGGTGCCCCAGCCGCCTTCGCCTTCTCTGAGGGATTCCATGACGCCATAAAAGGCACCGCCACCCCAACAACGCCAACAGCACTGATGCCTGACGTTGCGGCAGTTAGGAATCGGCGTCGTGTTTGGTCCGAAGCGCGGCCGTCGTCGGCTGCTTGACCTACCTCAACTTCACTCATTCGGTTATCTCCGAGTCTTAGTTATGTTTCAAGGCAGCGCTTGATGTCTACCCTGTCTATTTCAAAGCGCGAAAGTTTAATCGTCGGTATTACGCACAGCAAGGCGAAGCAGGCCATAAATGGCCCACTTATAGTCAAAATTTGTTCAGTAACGTGACAGCGGTCGCTGCCACATAAAACATTAACGCTTCGAGAACTGTGGGCGACGTCGTGCTTTGCGCAGACCCACTTTCTTTCGCTCGACTTCTCGCGCGTCACGAGTCACAAATCCAGCCGCTCGAAGCGTGCCGCGTAGTGACTCGTCGTACTCGAGTAAAGCACGAGTCAATCCATGACGAATTGCACCCGCCTGTCCGAAATTACCACCGCCGACAACAGTGATATTTGCATCGAATTTCTCGGCATTCTCAGTCAGCTCGAGGGGTTGGCGGACAATCATGCGAGCCACTTCTCGACCGAAGTACTCGTCGATGCTTCGACCATTGATTGTAATAGAGCCGTTACCGCCTTTGAGGAAAACGCGTGCCGTTGAGGTCTTGCGTCGCCCTGTACCGTAATACTGTGCAGCTGCCATTGTGTTTTCCTTAAATTGTCAGCGTTTGAGGCTGTTGTGCCGCATGTGGGTGTGATGGCCCCGCATACACTTTCAGCTTCTTAAACATCGCTCGACCAAGCGGATTGCGAGGCAACATACCCTTTACAGCACGTTGCAGTACGCGCTCTGGCGCGCGATCAATAAGCTTTTCAAACGTGAACGACTTCAGACCACCGGGGTAGCCCGTGTGGTGGTGATACATTTTATCGGTGGACTTTGCGCCGGTGACTCGAATCTTCTCGCAGTTGACTACGACGATGTAATCGCCCATGTCCATGTGCGGTGTGAACTCCGCCTTATGCTTGCCGCGCAGCCGATGCGCGATCTCGGCAGCCAAACGCCCGAGAGTTTTGTTTTCTGCATCAACGATAAACCAATCGTGGTGGACGTCGCCTGCCTTTGCACTATATGTTTTCATGCACTTGCCCATTAGGCCAATTTCAAAGGAGCGCGGAGATTACAGTAGGCCGATACTTCTTTCAATAAAAAACCACCGCTACGGGCGGTGTTCGCGACCCAAATATTCCACAGACTGCATTTCGATGAGTCGCGAGAGGGTTCTCTGAAATTCGAATGCTAATTTCGATCCACTGTATAACTGCTCCATACCCGCCTCCGCCACCACCGCCAACTTGATATTACGGTCATAAAATTCGTCAACCAGCGTGATGAAACGTCGCGCACCGTCCTCCATATTCACAGTCATAACGGGGACATCAGACAACAGTACTGAGTGGAACTCCCTAGCGACCTGGGTGTAGTCCATTGCACTTCGTGGTGACAGGCACATATCCTCAAATGACACGAATAAAACACCCTCTGAGCGTCCCACGTAAGCCAATGGCCGTTTATTCAAGGTCATCACGCCCAACTCAGGTGGCTTTCCGCCTGTGAGGTCTGTAAATAATCCGGGCAAAGGGCTGCCCGATGACCCGTCTTCAGGCACAAAATAAAGCTCTGACTGGGTCAGTACTCGCAGTCGGTAATCGATGCCACTGTCAACGTTCATCACTCGCGTGAACATTTCAACCGCACGAATTGCAGGAAGGAATCGCCCACGTTGCAGACCGTCTCTGTACAATCCGTCGGGTGGAATATTGGATGTCGCCACCAGCGTGATTCCGCGATCAAATAACGCCTGCATAAGACCACCTAAAAGCATGGCGTCCCCAATATCACTGACGTAGAACTCATCGAAGCACAAAACAATTGTCTCGGATGCAATCCGATCGGCCACAACATCCAGAGGATTCTTCACACCTGCGAGGTCCGTGAGGTCCTCATGCACACGCTGCATAAATCGATTGAAGTGCATTCGCTGCTTCTTCTCAAAGCTCAGCGCATCGAAGAAGGAGTCCATCAGATAGGTTTTGCCACGCCCTACTCCACCCCAGAGATAGAGACCTTTTTCGGGCACGCTGTGAGAACGGCCCATCAACCGATCAAGCAGCCCCACCTTGGCCGTGGCCCGATTCTCGAGTCGCGTATGAAGATCCTGAAGCGCATCGACGGCTGTGCGCTGTGCAGCGTCAGGCACTATGGCACCGGAATCGAGATCTGCTTGATAGCGTTGGGCTGGTGTTCGAAGCATCAGAAACGTGGTTCCAACGTCTGTAAGAAAAGTCACGGGCAGCGACTCTAGCGTCAAGTTATGTATACGACAATAATTTAAATAAGATGACCGACAGGACGCGGCTAAAAGCCTTTGATAGTATTTCGTGCAGAGTGCGTCTTCATAACGCTACCATGTAGAAAACTCGGGGGAGTCTCATGGAACCAACACTGACAACGATTGCCTATTTCCTGTTTGCTGGCTTCGCCGTAGGCCTTGCGGTTGGTTGGTGGGCAGCACTGCAACGCAAGGACGATGCTAGCGACGTCATTAACGAACTGAAGCGTGAGGTAGAAGCTGCACAGGCAGCCCACCGAGCCTACGAGCAGTCAGTGACTAGTCACTTCGCTAATACAGCCCAGCTATTGCATCGCATGCAAGACGATTACCGATCAATTTATGCGCACATTGCGTCAGGCGCACAGGAACTCTGTGATGGTGAAGTCGCGAGTCAAATGGACGAGATGAAGCACATAACAGGCTCGTTTGACGTGCCAGACCATTTGCTTGACCCCTCTCAGCCACTTGACTACGCACCCAAAAAAACGCCAGGAGAAACCGGTCAGCTTGCCGAGGATTTCGGTCTAGACAAGAGTTATTCTGCACAGACCAGCTGAGATCTCAGGCAGGATTGTCGATATCCACGAAGTGATGCTCGATACCAAAGTGCTCTGCAATCCACTGACCAAGGTTGCGGGCTCCAAATCGTTCGGTCGCATGATGACCCGCCGCAATAAAGGCTAACCCCCGTTCTCGTGCCACGTGGATCGTCTGCTCTGATACTTCTCCGGTCACAAATAGGTCAGCACCGTAAGACGCGGCCTCGTCGATATACCCCTGACCGCCACCAGTACACCACGCAGCCGATCGGATGACCGCATCAGGCTCTCCAATAACCAGAGTCTGACGTTGCAGCTCATGCTCCAGCCTGGTCACGATTGCCGATAAGCAGGTACCGTCCTCGAACGCCCCACAGAACACAGGGTGAGTCGAGTTGTCAGGATCGATTCCCTGCCATCCATCTAAACCCATGGCGCGTGCAAGGCCCGCGTTATTTCCGAGCGTTGGATGACAGTCGAGTGGTAAGTGATACGCAAATAAGTTTATACCTGCTTCGAGCAAGGTTCTGATTCGTTGCGCTTTCATGCCGACCAGGCGCTCATCTTCACCGCGCCAAAAATAACCGTGGTGCACCAGTACCGCATCTGCCTTCAGCTCTACCGCCTTATCGAGCAGAGCCTGACACGCAGTGACCCCCGAAACGATAACGTTAATCTCATCGCGCCCTTCAACTTGGAGTCCGTTGGGGCAATAGTCTTTAAACGCGCTTACGCGCAACTCCGAATCCAGCACTGCGCTTAATTCGTCTCGACCTACGGTCATAAAGATTACTCCTTGAACCACTCTCCACCGCATTATACGCAGAGTTTGATTTACACTAGAGGGAGATTAGGAGGGATATGTTCATGCGGGAGTGGTTTTCACAACTGGCTTGGCCTGCATTGGTAGGCGTATTAGCTGCTGTCCTGCTACTCAACACAGAGTGGTTGAAGATTCCCACCAAGACGCAGGGACCCGACAGCTATAGTCATGCAGTGACGGTGGCAACACCTTCTGTGGTCAATATTTACACAGCCAAACTAGTGGCTGACCGTTCACCGGTCTTGAACGCCCCACTCCTCAGACGCTTTACAAACCCTGGAGAACGACAGCCACGTGTTGAGCGCTCGCTGGGCTCAGGTGTCATCATGAGTGAGGAAGGACACATCATCACAAATCGCCATGTGATCGATGGTGCGCAGGCCATTCAAATTCTTTTATCTGATGGCCGCCGCGCAAATGCTATGGTCGTGGGAGCCGATCCCGAGACTGACCTTGCCCTCTTAAAGACAGACCTCACAGGATTATCCGCCATCGAGACGGCCGATTCGGATAGCATCAACGTCGGTGACATAGTACTCGCCATCGGTAACCCGTTTGGCTTCGGTCACTCTGTCTCGCTGGGGATCGTGTCGGGACTCGAGCGCTATGGTCTGCAACTCTCTGCTTATGAAAACTACATACAAACCGATGCGGCCATCCATCTAGGCAACTCTGGCGGCGCGCTGATCGATGCCGACGGTAAATTAGTAGGCATTAACACCCTGATTTATACCGGCATAAACGACGACAGCAATGACGCAAGTGGTATTGGCATTAACCTCGCCACACCCAGTAATGTCGTCAATGTTGTCATGAATGACCTCATCGAATACGGGGGGGTGATCCGTGGCTGGCTAGGCGTCGAGGTCGACCTCCTTTTGGGATTTGATGAACAGGGCCGCGCTACGCAGTCACTGCTTGTTACAGACACAGCACCGGGTGGTCCAGCGCAGCGCGCGGGTATCCGGGTGGGGGATCTTATCGTCGGCTTGGATACCAAGCGCGTGACTGATGCCCGTCAGGCCATGCAGACCATTGCCCGCCTGCGCCCGGGAGACCGTGTCGTGGTAGGGCTTCAACGCAATGAGGCAGAGTTCGATGTCGAGGCTATTGTCTCGACGCGTCCGGCAGGCGAGTAAAGCTAATCCTTCCGAGCTCGAGCCGCTCTGGCGTGAGCTGACAGAGACTCGCTGTCCGCAATAGTACCCGCGACTTCCGCCAGCGCGTTTGCACCCTTCCGAGTGATATTAATAACCGAAGTCCGGGTCTGAAAGTCATAGACGCTGAGTGGCGACGAGAAGCGAGCGGCACCTGATGTGGGTAACACATGGTTCGTACCGGCACAGTAATCACCCAACGACTCCGAGCTATACGCTCCAAGGAAAACAGCCCCCGCACTCGAGATTGCAGGAAGCAGGTCCTCTGGTGCAGCTACAGCCAACTCCAGGTGCTCTGGAGCGAACCGGTTTGATAGTGCGGCGGCGGCCTGAAGATCGGGCACTGAAATGAGCGCGCCACGATTGCGGAGCGATGCTGTAATCACGTCTCGACGTGGCATCTCAGGTAAAAGTGTCTCTAGCGATGCACCCACCGCGTCAAGGTAATCCTCGCTCGTCGAAATGCACACCGCCTGAGCCATTTCGTCATGCTCCGCCTGGGACATCAGATCCAGCGCAACCCAGTCGGGATCAACCGAGCCATCCGCAATAACAAAGATCTCAGAGGGTCCCGCAATCATATCAATGCCAACTTTACCAAACACCTGCCGCTTAGCTTCGGCAACGTAGCGATTGCCGGGGCCTACAATTTTATCGACCGGACGAAGTGATTCAGTCCCGTATGCCAATGCAGCTATCGCCTGAGCACCACCAATCGTCAGGACCTGATCAACACCAGCCAACGATGCCGCCGCAAGCACAAGAGGATTCATTTGACCTGCAGGGGTGGGCACCACCATCACCACCTCAGCAACACCTGCAACCTTAGCCGGGATAGCATTCATGAGGACAGACGACGGATAACTTGCCTTACCACCCGGCACATACAAACCCACACGGCGCATGGGCCGCACTCGCTGCCCAAGTCGGCTACCGTACTCGTCCGTAATGGACCAGTCAGTACTGATTTGTTCCTCGTGGTACCGACGGATACGCTTGGCCGCTTCAGTAATAGCAGCAAACTCCGCGGGCGCAATCTTGGACTCAAAGGCTTGCAACGCATCGCGTTCGAACACAAGGTCGCTGACAGACTCAACGTCGTATTGATCAAAACGTCGTGTGAATTCGAGAAGCGCTTGATCACCTCCGGAACGCACCTCGCCAATAATGTTCTGAACGCTTGCGACGAGATTGGGATCCAATACTTCCATTGGCGCTGTCAATGCTTGCATTTGCGCTTCGAAATCTTCGTCAGCCTGCGAGAACCGCTGCATTGTCAGGGCAGTCATGAATCGCGCCGTGAAGCAACGGCGGTGGACAGTCGCTCAACCAGCGTCGCAATGATCTGATTTCGCGTCCGCATGGACGCCTTATTAACAATAAGCCGTGACGAGATATCAGCAATAGATTCCAGAGGCTCCATGCCATTGGCTCTCAGCGTATTGCCGGTGTCGACAATATCCACGATCTCGTCTGCGAGATCCATGATAGGTGCAAGCTCCATTGCCCCGTAAAGCTTGATGATATTGGGCTGGATACCACGCGATGAATAGTGGGCGCGCGCTACGTTCACAAACTTAGTTGCGACTCTGATCTTAGCCGCATATCCCGCTCGGGATTTTGCCTTGCCAGCCGTCATCAGGCGGCAGCGCGCTATTTCCAGATCAAGGACCTCGTAAAGTCCTTGATCACCCGACTCCATCAAAAGGTCTTTACCAACCACACCCACATCAGCCGCACCATGCCGGACGTAGGTGGGCACATCGGAACCGCGCAAAATAACCAGTGAGACACCATCCATGGTGGTCGGGAATATGAGCTTCCTACTCTCTTCCACTGATTCCAGTGGAGTCACACCTGCCTCTTCAAGAAGCGGCAAGGTCTCTGAGAGAATACGCCCTTTCGTAAGCGCTATCGTGAGCTGTTCCCCTTTCGCGGGTTTCATTTCCTACCTCGACTTCCTGGCAATGTCAGCGCCAACTGACTGAAGCTTTTCTTCTATGCGCTCGTAGCCACGATCAATATGGTAAATGCGATCAACCTGTGTCTCGCCGTTTGCGGCGAGACCTGCGATAACAAGACTCGCCGATGCTCTTAAGTCAGAGGCCATTACGGGAGCGCCATCGATGCTCGCCTTGCCGTGAATAATAACTGAATGCCCGTCCACAGTGATATTCGCGCCCATTCGACTCATCTCGTGCGCCTGCATCAATCGATTTTCGAATATCGTTTCCGTTATGCGCCCTACACCCTCTGCAACCACATTCATCGCGGTGAACTGTGCTTGCATGTCGGTGGGAAACCCAGGATAAGGAGCAGTGATGAGGTCAACTGCCATGAGTCGCCCATCGGTCATATCGGCCGTGATGCTGTCGCCTTCAACAACGACATTGACACCTGCATCTCGTAACTTTTCGAGCACAATGCCGAGATGCTCAGCGTTGGCTTTTTCCACTGTGATGCAACCGCGGGTTGCAGCGGCCGCGACCAAGAACGTTCCCGCCTCGATTCGATCTGGCATAACACCGTACTGACTAGCTGATAGCTCAGAGACTCCATCGATCACCAATGTCGATGTATCGTCGCCCTCGATATTGGCTCCCATACCTCGCAGGAACGCCACCAAATCAGTGATCTCGGGCTCTCTAGCAGCATTACGTAGCACCGTTCTTCCCTCGGCCAAGACCGCTGCCATGAGCAGATTTTCAGTGCCACCGACCGTGACGATATCAAAGGTGAAATCACAGCCTTTCAGTCCGTTATCTGTTGTGGCAACGATGTACCCATCGCGAACATCAATACGCGCACCCATTGCCTCGAAACCCTTGAGATGAAGATCAACCGGACGGCTACCAATGGCACAACCGCCTGGAAAGGAAACCTCGGCTTTGCCAAAGCGTGCTAGGAGCGGTCCCATAACGAGAATGGAGGCACGCATTGTTTTTACGAGTTCGTAAGGCGCCCGCTGGTTGTTTAGTTGCGCTGCTGACACCTGCAATGCCATGGACTCGTCTATGGCGACATCGGCACCCAGGGCACCCAGCAGCTCGACCATGGTTGTGATGTCATTGAGATGAGGCACATTCGAGAGCGTAGACACCTTGTCCGTCAACAGCGTTGCCGCCAATATCGGAAGCGCCGCATTTTTCGCCCCTGAAATTGATATGCGACCCTTTAACGGCGTCCCGCCGCGGATTTGAAAATAGTCCAACTCAGCGCTGCCTGTTTAGGGGGTTTTCGCGATGATATTGACAGCGTGTAAAGCACCGCTTCGAATAAACTCCCCCAAGGGCGCATAGACTCGCTGCTGACGAGCGACAGGCCTTAATCCCTCGAACACATCACTAATCACGGTGACCTGGCAGTGAGAACCATCCAATTGCACATCGATAGTTGCTCCCGGAAAATCGGCCGCGAGGGCCTCTTCGATCATGGCCTCATTCACTGTCCAAATCCTCCGGCAAGTTAGCAGAAATATCCCACTCAGCGACAACCTTGCCTACATCGCCATTAGCAGATTTTGCGGCAGCAGCGAACTGATTTTGGTAGATCTGACCTAAATTGATATCCGCAACAATGAGATTTCGAAGGCGCCAACTGCCATCGCGGCTCCGACCCATTTGATACCTCACGGTGTATGTCCTATCACCCGATCCGTAAACCAACTGGGTGATCGAAGCGGAGCGAGCATTCGGATCAACCGCTTCATCATCGACGATTTCAAATTTAGATCCGCTGAACGCGAGCAAGCCCTTGGCATACGTGCGAATCAACCCAGACTTCATAATATCGGTGAATGAATCGAGTTGCTCTATCAGCGCTTTACGACCACCATCATCCAGCGAACGATAGCGCGCATTGGATGCGTATTCGCCCATGACGCCCTTAGCGAAGCCGCGCCAATCAATCGTCTTATCGAGCACAGAACCAATTTCGCTGTAGAAACGGTCTGGATCGGTGTCGAAATAGTCCGGGGCCTCTCCCACAATGGTCATGATTTGAGAGGTCGTGGATTCGATAATAGGTGTCGGGCCTGTCGCTTCGTTCGCGGTTGTAATGCTAGTAACAGCCAAACTTAATAAGCCGAACAAGGCGCTTGTAATCATTACTTTGACAGATTTCATGCGATTTTTAGCTCAAAACGTAAATTGTTGGGACGAGTAGCTCTGTTTTTACAGGAGTTAGAGTCTGCTCGACGCTCACATTGCCGTATGATACCCGATCGCTGACGCTCAGCGGTGCGTTTTTGAACCCGAAGGCCAAGACAATTATTTCATGCTCGATTTTATATTCATTGCCGTGGGCCTCGCAGGTCTGGTTTGGAGCGCAGATAAGTTCGTAGAGGGCGCGGCCGCCATTGCTAGTCATGCAGGCATGTCACCACTGCTGATTGGCATGACCATTGTTTCACTGGGCACGTCCGCGCCAGAAATCGTTGTTTCCATCATGGCATCACTCTCGGGATCGGGGGAACTGGCAGTTGGAAATGCGCTTGGATCGAATATTACCAATATAGGTTTGGTACTCGGCGTCACACTGCTGATCAGAAGTATTGCTATTGATACCAGCACCACAAAACGCGAACTGCCTCAGATGGTGATCGTCACCCTTGTTGCAGGCGCCATGATGGCTGACGGTGCTCTTTCCATTGCCGACGGCGCCCTGCTCCTTTTAGGGTTGGTGATTTTTTTAACACTGCTAGCTCGACGCGGAGCGACACCTAAAGGCACTGTCGACAGCGATCCGAAACTGAGTCCGCTAAAAGCCTGGTGTGTCTTTGCCATTGGTCTTACGCTATTGGTCATTTCGTCGCGAATGCTGGTCGTTGGTGCTGTGAATATAGCAACCGCATTAGGCGTATCCGAGCTCATCATCGGACTGACAATCGTCGCCATTGGCACAAGCCTTCCCGAACTAGCAGCATCTGTCGTGAGTGCCCTTAAGGGTCATTCGGACATCGCCATTGGCGCCATTGTGGGCAGCAACGTCTTCAATTTACTCGTTGTGCTTGCAGGACCCGGCTTATTCGGACCGCTAACCCTCAACACCCATGTGATGACTCGCGATTGGCCAGTGACTATCCTGACAACGGGCACTTTAATGTTGCTGGCTTGGCTTGCTTACCGAAATGCGAAACAGGGCAAGAGGGGCAATGGTGAACTTGGGCTAGCCTCAGGTGTCCTATTGGTTAGTATGTATACCGCTTATATGGGCTTACTTATCTTTTATCCGGACCTCACATTGTGACTTCAGACAGTAATTCGCCAAGATCGGCTATAGAGTCTGCCAAGCGAACCATCGCCATTGAGCGACAGGCCGTTGAGCAGCTTGCGCAGCGAATCGACGAAAGTTTTACTAACGCTGTAAACCTTCTCGCGTCCGTAGAGGGTAGAGTTATTGTCAGCGGAATGGGGAAGAGCGGTCACATTGGTGGCAAGATCGCAGCCACACTCGCCAGCACAGGCACACCGGCGCAATTCGTCCACCCAGCCGAAGCATGCCATGGTGACATGGGCATGATCACTCGCTCAGACGCCGCACTGCTGATGAGCAACAGTGGAACCACGAGTGAGATTACTGCTCTGCTACCCCTGTTAAAGCGACTGGGTATTCCCATTGTTGCCATGACCGGCAACGATGATTCGACACTCGCAAAAGCTGCCGATGTGCACCTTAATATCGGGGTTTCGGAGGAGGCTTGCCCGCTGGATCTGGCGCCGACTGCGAGTACTACAGCGAACCTAGTAATGGGGGACGCGCTGGCAATCGCGCTACTTGAACAAAGTGGTTTTACCGCTGACGACTTTGCATTTACTCACCCTGGTGGAGCTTTGGGTCGCCGACTACTGACGCGCGTAAGCGACGTATTGGTTTGCGGAGATGACGTACCGCGCGTGATGACAGATACCTCGCTAGCCGATGCGCTCATGGAGATCTCTGCAAAAGGCCTCGGTATGTCGACCGTTATCGATGCAAACGGGCATTTGCTAGGCATTTTCACCGATGGTGATCTACGCCGAGCGCTAGAGCAGAACCATAACTTAAGTGCTACTCAGGTAGGCAATGTTATGTCTTCGGGCGCCAAAACAATTAATGCACACGCACTTGCAGCCGAGGCAGTAACGCGCATGGAAAATGACAGCATCAGTGCGCTGATTGTGGTGGATGAGGAGAACAAGGTCACAGGCGTCGTGCAATTGCTGGCACTCTTGAAAGCGGGTGTTGTATGACCGAATACGCTGATATTCGATTACTCGTTATGGATGTCGATGGCGTAATGACCGACGGAAAGGTTACCTACACCAGCGATGGGCAGGAGCTGAAATCCTTCAACATCAAAGATGGAGTCGGTATTAAGCGGGCTCAGGCATCAGGAATTGAAACAGCCATCATTACCGGCCGCACATCGCCCATGGTTGAGCGACGGGCTCTTGAGCTAGGTATCACACATCTTATTCAAGGCAGAGAAGACAAAGTCGCGGCGCTGTTCGAATTACTGGGCAACATGAGCTTGTCGGCTGATCAGGTCGCCTACATTGGCGATGATTTGCCAGACCTCGCTGCCATTGAGGCTGTGGGGCTTGGCGCATGCCCAGCCGATGCCGTTGCTGCAGTGAAGTCGAAGGCAAAATGGGTATCGACACGGATGGGTGGTGATGGGTGCGTGCGTGAGTTGTGCGACCTCCTGGTGAGTCGTAAGTCGTCATGAAGTGGAGTATTGCGTTTGCCTTCCTCGGCGTCGTTGCGCTTCTCGCCATTTTTGCACGCGTTGATAGTGAGTCGCCCAAAACCAGAGCGCCGCAGGCACTGGTTGAGTTGGAGATCGATGAGCTCGTACTGACGCGGTATGACGAGGCAGGTAAAAAACTGGAACAGAGCAGCGCTTTGCATGCCATACGATTTGAGGAGCATGCAACAACTACTCTTTCAGAGCTGGAGTTCAGGCGCCGCGATCGACAGGGACAAGAATGGGTGCTGGCTTCCCCCAGCGGCACTTCAGATGCATCGTCTGATACGTTGAAGCTGGAGGACGGGGTCCTCGTTTCTCAAGCAGACGGTGTTAGCCTTTACACCGAAACTGTTGTGGTCGATATCGCCGCCGGAACAGCCATATCAACGAACAAAACTCAGCTGACCAGTGCGCAAACCGCGTCGGCATCTGACGGATTAATTATCGATCTTGAGCAGGGAACAGCGGAGCTAGTGGGTCAAGTGACATCGACGTATCAACGGGGCCAACAGACACCATGATGGGGGCTCAACGCATTTCCGTTCTCTTCCTTGTCCTCGGATTACTGGGCTCGTCGGCAGTGCTTTCGGCAGATACCGATCAACCCATCGAAATATCGGCAGACAGTGCAATGCGTGAGGAGCCTTCAGGCAAGACAACGTATCGCGGTGACGTTGTGCTTACTCAGGGTAGCCTCGAAATTCGTGCAGACAGGCTGGTGTTCAGCTTCGATGCAGACGATACAACCTTGATTACCGCGACCGGTAACCCGGCGACACTAAAGCAGCAACCTGAGAATACCGATACGCCTGTCGATGCCAGTGCGACGACAATTGAATATCACGAGAAGGCCGAGCGTGTGCGCCTGGTTGGGAATGCAAAAATCTTGCAGGACGGGGCTGTCATCGAAGGGAATACGATCGAATATTTCGTGGGTACGCAGCGAGTCATGGCTGCCGGCTCGCCAGAGACGGGAGCGCCTCAACGCGTCAAGGTCACTATCCCGCCCAACTCGTTGCGCGAAGGAAAGTAAGATGACCGAAGTGTTATCTGCTACCGGCTTAGCAAAGGCATATAAGGGTCGTCGTGTGGTTGACGACATGTCGATGTCTGTTAATGCCGGTGAGATTGTGGGTCTTCTAGGGCCCAACGGCGCGGGGAAAACAACCTGTTTCTACCTTATGGTTGGACTTGTAACGACTGATGAGGGTGCGATCTCGTTATCGGGGGAAGACGTCACCCACCTCCCCATTCACCTCCGAGCTCGCCGAGGGCTGGGCTATCTTCCGCAGGAGGCATCCATCTTCAGAAGAATGTCGGTGGAGGACAACATCATGGCGATTTTGGAAACCCGTGATGATTTGTCGCAAGAAGAGCAACACACCCAATGTAACGAGTTGATGCACGAGTTTCATATCACGCACATCAAAGACTCGCTTGGGCAAAGCTTGTCGGGTGGCGAGCGCCGACGCGTGGAGATTGCACGCGCCTTGGCGACCGAGCCTCGTGTCATCTTGCTCGATGAGCCATTTGCGGGCGTTGATCCCATCTCCATCTCCGATATCAAAGCCATCATTACCCACCTAAAAGATCGCGGAATTGGCGTATTGATCACCGATCATAACGTCAGGGAAACCCTTGATATCTGCGAGCGGGCGTACATTGTCAGTGAGGGTAAGGTCATCGCTGATGGCGATGCTCAGAGTATTCTGGATAACGCTACAGTACGGAAAGTCTATCTTGGGCAAGATTTCCGCCTCTGAAACCACCCCCAATAGTGGCGCATGCAAAACCTTTGCCAACTCAATTGCCTTCCCCGATTTGAAAGCGCTACACTGTTTCTCCAATAGCGGCTTTTAGAGATCTATGAAGCAAGCGCTGCAGTTAAAGCTTGGCCAACAACTCACGCTGACACCACAGCTTCAGCAGGCTATCAAGCTCCTTCAACTCAGCACGCTGGATCTTCAACAAGCCATTTCCGAAACACTCGAGAGTAATCCGCTTCTGGATGAAGACGAACTGGTTGCGGACCCAATTGATGATGACCTGCGAGAACGCGTCGATTTCTCTGACACCGTCAGCGAAGCCATCCCGGGTACGGAACTACAGGTTGATGCGGCCTGGGAAGATGTCATGCCCTCTGCCGCGCCCCCCTCCTCAGGCGCAAGTTCTGGTGCGGATGATCTAGCTTTTGCAGAGCGTGATTCGCTGCCCGAGACACTGCAATCGCATCTGCTATGGCAGCTGAACCTCACCCGCTTCTCCGAGACCGACCATGCCATTGCGCTAGCCTTTATCGATGCGGTTAATAGTGAAGGTAGACTGACCCAAACACCCGAGCAAATTCACACAGGGATGGCGCTCGATGACGTCGAGATAGACGAGGTCATGGCTGTTTTGCATCGGCTTCAGCACTTCGAGCCCACGGGGGTCTTTGCAATAGATCTTCGAGAGTGCCTGTTGATACAGCTTCGGCAGATGCCGGTTGAAATACCACATCGTGATACGGCGGGCTTGTTGGTCAGTCGACATATTGAGCAAATCCCAGTTGCAGATCCTAAAAATCTGGCGCGTCGGATGCGAACCACGCCCGAGGATATAGTGGGCGCCTTGACACTGATTCGAACGTTAAATCCAACACCCGGATCAACCGTTGCGACAGAGGCGACCGAGTACATTGTTCCAGACATATTCGTAAAACGTGCCGAGGGAAAATGGCGGGTCGAACTCAACCCAGATATTGCGCCCAAGTTACGCATAAATGACCACTATGCGGATCTACTCAGCGCTGGATCTTCGTCTGACAGGGACTACGCACGAACCAGCATGCAAGAAGCAAAGTGGTTCATAAAAAGTCTGATGAGTCGCAACGAAACATTACTCAAAGTAGCTTCGTCCATTGTTCAGCATCAGCGCGCTTTTTTGGATCACGGTGAAGAAGCCATGCGTCCCCTGATTCTTGCCGACATTGCGGGCGAGGTTGATCTTCACGAATCCACCGTGTCACGCGCAACCACGCGTAAATACATGCACACGCCACGCGGTATTTATGAGTTGAAATACTTCTTCTCAAGCCACGTGGCCACCACAGAGGGCGGTGAGTGCTCATCGACAGCCATCAAGGCATTAATTAAGCGCATTGTGGCTGCAGAAAACCCTCAAAAACCATTGAGTGACGCAAAACTCTGCACCTTATTGGCAGATGAAGGCGTTGTTGTTGCTCGACGTACAGTTGCGAAGTACCGAGAGCAAATGAACATAGGACCATCTAACGAGAGAAAGCGGTATATCTGATTTAAGAAAAGAAAGGAGATTAGGCCATGCGATTGACCATAAGCGGACATCACGTAGAAGTAACCGACGGACTAAGGGAGCATATCTCCAAAAAACTGAGACGAGTGCAGCGGCACTGCGACACGATCGATCACGTAGAGTTTGTGCTGGTCGTGGAAAGCGCTAAACACAAAGCCGAAGCCAACCTGCACCTCGCCGGAGCTGATTTCTTTGCCTCCGAGACATTATCGGACATGTATCCGGCCATCGACTCGGTCATCGACAAACTCGACCGACAAGTCACGGACCACAAACGAAAACAACGAACGCATTAAAACAATCGCAGAGGTAAGCGATATTTCTTTAGCCGGCATATACTTCAGAAGGCGGCCACGCCGGACGTTTTAATTCCATAAGGCTGGCGTTAACATGCAGTACTCGCATATCCACCAGCAAAAGCGAGTGAGAGACCTAAATAATGCGGATTCTCGTTGTCAGTGGCACATCCGGGTCAGGTAAAAGTTCAGCCCTAAACCAGCTGGAAGACCTTGGCTATTATTGCGTCGACAATCTTCCGATCGCGCTGGTTAGTTTCCTCATAGAGCACTTCTCACAGCAGTCGTCTTCGAGCCATAAAGGCTTAGCAATCTGCATCGATATTCGGACAGAGTACGCAGGTGTTACCGATTTCAGAGACTATCTGAGAACACTTCGCGAGGGCTTGGACCTGCAGCTCATCTTTTTCGACGCGACATCACAGGCCTTGAGCAAACGCTTCAACGAGACACGACGACGACACCCACTCAGTAAAGACGGTCTGTCGCTGACCGACGCCATTGCTGCCGAGCGGCAGTTGCTAGAACCCTTGGCGTCCGCCGCCGATCTGGTAATTGATACCAGCGAGATGTCGCCCTATCAGCAACGTGAGATCATAAGCGAGCGTGTCGATTTGGCTGACACCAGCTCACTATCCATTCAGGTCCAGTCCTTCGGGTTTAAAAAAGGCGCGCCTGTGGACGCTGATATTGTCCTCGATATGCGGATGCTGGCTAATCCACACTGGGAGCCACACTTACGCGCGTCTACCGGTCAGGCACCAGCGGTCATTGAGTTTCTCGAGACCTATGAACAAACACATGAGGTCGCGAGCGATCTGATCGATATGCTCATTCGCTGGGTGCCAATGTATAAGGCGAGCCAACGCGCCTATCTTAGTATCGCCATAGGCTGCACAGGCGGCAAGCACCGGTCGGTCTACATGACAGAGCGCGTCGGGCGTGCCCTGGCCAAGCAGTTTCCTAATGTAACCGTGCTACACAGAGATATGCCTCGATCTTAGATCGGGTTCTGGTGGTATTTGTTCTTACGGCCAAAATGCCTAAGCAGTGTTACCCTTCACGCCCGATTGAGAGGGATGCACGATGGTTGATATGAGCGCACAAGCAAGTATTGCACTGACTCGCGTCACCGATGCGTTGCGCTCTGGCACCCCCTCTGACGTAGCCGCCCTCCTTGCGGATATGTCGCCCGGTGACATTGCTCACCTCATCAGTTCATCGCCTCCGGTAACCCGAGACGAACTATGGCTACTTCTCGATCACGAGCAAGAAGCCGACGTACTCAATGAACTGCCCGACGATATTCGAAACAACTTCCTGGCCGAGCTGCAGCCCGAAGCCGTAGCCGAACTGATTGTTCAGCTGGACGATGATGATGTTGCTGATATTCTTCATGAGCTGCCTCAGGCCGATACCGATAAAATTCTAGATTCGCTGACGGAATACGATCGCGAGCGATTCGAGACAGTTCTGAGTTATCCCGATGATGTCGCTGGTGGATTGATGAGTACCGATACGCTCACTATCCGAGCCGACCTCACCATGGACGTGGTGCTCCGTTACCTGCGACGGCACACGCGACTGCCAGAGAATACGGACAGTCTCATCGTCGTGAATCGCGACGACAAGTACGTTGGACTATTGCCGGTCAGGACACTGCTCGTATCGGATCCCCACACTTCGGTACGAGAGATGATGAAGACCGAGCGCGAGCCACTCGATGCCATGACATCTGCTGACGAGGTGGCACGACGGTTTGAGCGAAATGACTGGATCTCTGCGCCGGTAGTAGATCCGGATGGCAAATTGATTGGACGAATCACGATTGACGACGTCGTTGACGTCATCCGAGAGCAAGCCGATCACAGCCTAGCCGTAATGGCCGGCCTCGGTGACGGTGACGCATTCACTCCTGTTCTTCGCACCGCGCCGCAGCGGGCGATCTGGTTAGCCATCAATCTCGCTACTGCCATCCTCGCGGCATCCGTAATTGGCGCTTTCCAGGACACTATCGAAAAAGTGGTTGCGCTCGCAGTTTTGATGCCCATTGTCGCCTCGATGGGAGGTATCGCAGGCACACAGAGTCTAACCGTCCTCATCCGTGCGATGGCCATGGGTCAGATTAATGATCGAACGGAAATCTGGTTGGTACGACGAGAAATTCTCGTCTCCATTATCAACGGCCTGTTGTGGGCAGTGGTCATCGCAGTAATCGCTTCATACTGGTTCAGCGATATCACGCTCGGGGTGATTATTGCCTTTGCAATTGTCATTAACCTCATTACCGCCGGTATCGCGGGAGCATCGCTTCCTCTGCTACTGGATCGATTAGACATAGACCCTGCACTTGCTGGTGGCGTCGTCCTCACCACGATCACCGATGTCGTTGGGTTCTTCGCATTTCTGGGTCTGGCAGCCTACTTTTACGGGTAAACAGCCATGTCTGATGATTTTCTTTACGATGATGATGACGCCTTGGTCGAGAGCAAAAGCGCTCGCAAGCGACAAATGCACGCGCTTCAGCACCTGGGCGAGCAGCTAGTAGAGCTCTCGGCTGCGCAGCTGCAAAAACTCAATATTGATAATGAGTCTTTGATTGAGGCGGTACAACTCGCCCAACGTATCTCCCACCGCAGTGGTAAACGACGCCAAATGCAGTTCATTGGAAAACTCATGCGTAATGCGGATGCAGAGCAAATTGCAGACGCACTCGACGCCCTTCATGAAACATCACGCAAGGCCAAGGCTCAAGAGCGTGTTATCGAAGGCGCACGTGATGCGCTTTTAGCGAGAGGCGACGATGCATTACCAGAAGTCCTCGCCATTTGGCCACAAGCTGACCGCCAACTCATTAGACAGCTAACTCGAAGCGCACAGGATGAGCGACAGCGAGATCATGCCCCCTCATCAGCTAGGAAACTCTTCCGCTATTTACGCTCACTATCCGAGACATCGATGGAAGACTGATCGCCAGTCGAACTAACCTCTCTGCTTGTTGATAATTTGGCGTCAAATACGCGCACAAATTTCACTTCAGGCGAGCTTACCGGGCCATTCACTGAATAAACGCCACTGGATAGACTTTTCATTTGGTCCTCAAAAACCTTACTCGCCAGATAGGCCCCTGCAGCAATCGGTAAGCCACCAGCCAAGGCTGCCACCCATGGAATGTTATCCACCAAGGGCAGTGTTACCACTAGCTCGGCATCTATGTTGTCCGATTCCATGCTGTAAGCACCGCCCAAAGTCAGTCTTCCTCCGCCATTTCGAATAGCGAATTCATTGATGGTTATCTGACCACGGTCTAGTGAAAAATCACCACTCGCCCGATCAAATGTCAGCCCTGGATCGAACAACTGATTAACGTTCGCCCGCTGAACGAGGCCTGCCAGATTAAAAACGCCGATAAAACGAAGTGGGTCTGTGGCCTGCGATGGTACCGGTAGAAAAGAACCCGAGGATAGTTGGAGCTTCAGGTCGCCTGTCAGCTGATTCGCCTGAAAATCTGTTGGACCTCCGGGCCATTCCACATTACCCGAGACTTTGCCCGACGAGAAATCAACTACGGACTTCGCATCCAGAAGTGACAAGGCCTGACTGGCACCCGCTAGCGTCAAATCGAGCGAGGCGCGTGTGGTCGAGCCCTCGCCTCTTGCCCAATTAAACTCACTCTCTGGCCCAAATGTAACGCCGTCCAAACTCCCATTAAACTGGGATACATTGATATTCGATTCCGACATGGTTGCGTCGAAAACGAGCGAACCAAGGTCTTGGTCCTTGAAAATTAGCGAATCAATAGCAACCTGCATGGCCGGCCACGATAACGCAGCCGGGTTATCCGAATTGATATCGAGTACTGACGTATTGATGGTGGGCAGTGCGTCGATCGACAATGAATCAATATGAATATTCAGCTGCTCCTCGGAGCCATCAAAATCGATCTGCGCATTGATAAAGTCCGCCACCAAGTCTAGAGAAGTTAACCCCTCTTTGTATTGACCACTAGAGGAAAACGCTCCGAGATCTGTTGCGCCAAGCGCCAGGCTTTCTACCGAGAAATCACGCCAAACG
>JAACDF010000220.1 GCA_009937065.1 Gammaproteobacteria bacterium
CCATGACATATGACCTGGAAGTGTGGCTCCCTGGACAAAATACTTACCGGGAGATATCAAGTTGCTCTAATTTCAGGGACTATCAGGCGCGCCGAATGCAAGCTCGCTGGAGAAATCCAGAGACAGGAAAGCCCGAATTACTTCATACACTGAATGGATCAGGGCTGGCTGTGGGGCGCACGCTGGTTGCCGTTATCGAAAATGGACAACAGAGCGATGGTTCAATCACTATCCCGCCTGCGCTTATCCCATACTTTGGGAGCGACACCATAACAAGCCAGTAGACAGACCTTAGCGACTGTCGGCTCGTGCCATAACCTGACCGCTTAGGTTGATGGCGTCGGTCAGAATGCGCGCAGTTTCAGTGATTAGCGCGTCTACGTCTTCGTCCTCTTCAGCGTCATCGCCAATCGATGATGGATTGCCACCGCTGTCCGAATTCACATCGGCTAACTCGTCTTCTTCGTTCACAAGGTCATCTAGAGAGGCTAGGGCATCCAAGCCCTTCGCCTGTCGCCGAGCGTTCTCAACCGCTAGGTACTGGATTTCTTGCGACGTACGCTGTGCGATTCGCTCAGCCTCATTCAGGGGCAACACCTCGGCGCCACGAATCTTCTCAGCCAGCGCTTTTTGATCCCAAATATATTGGAAGTCCGGATCAGCGTTTGCGCGCTCAGTATGCTTTGCCACGAGCGTCGGCAGGATGGCATCGACTACGCCGTAATCTTTGTGACGAACTGGCGCTATACGATCCCAATCCAAGGCCTTATCGAGGGAGCTTTCTCCAATCTCATCGTGCTGAAGAAGGGAAGGGTACCTTATGTCCGGAATTACGCCCCGATGCTGTGTGCTATCACCCGAAATGCGATAGAACTTGCTCTCGGTGATCTTTAATTGCCCCTCTGGTAGGTCTAACAGCGTCTGAACGGTGCCTTTACCAAAACTACGGTCACCAACAACAATGGCGCGGCCGTAGTCCTGAAGGGCGCCTGCAAAGATCTCAGAGGCCGAAGCACTCAATCTATCGATCATGATTGCTACCGGGCCGTCGTAGTAAGGACCGCGCCGGCGTTTTCCATCACGCCAAACTCGGCTACCTGTGCCTCGAATTTGCACGGTTGGCCCGTATTCTATAAATAACCCGGTTAGCTCATTGGCTTCACGCAGCGAACCACCCCCATTGCCACGAAGGTCAATTACCAGTCCGTCAACACCTGCTTCATTCAGTTCATTAACCAACTTGGCTACGTCCCGGGTTGTTGATCGGAAATCGGGATCGCCTTTTCGGTAGGCCTCAAAATCCAGGTAAAACGCTGGAATATCAATTACACCAACCTTCCTAGGAGTTGAGTCTAAATCATTGATTTCAATGATTTTTGATTGAGCCGCCTGCTCCTCTAGCTGAACTTCGTTTCTAGTAATGGTAAGTCGTCTAGCCTCATCTGCGCGTCCCGCTGCCGGAATGACATCCAAACGAACCACGGTACCTTTCTTACCCCTAACCAAATCGACAACGTCGTCTAAGCGCCAGCCAATCACATCTGTCATCGGACCCGCTTTGCCTTGACCGACAGCAATAATGAGTTCCGCAGCTTTAAGATCACTTTGTTTATCCGCAGGCCCCGCGGGTACAACACGGACCACTTTTACGTATTCGTCCTCGTTTTGGAGTACGGCACCGATACCCTCAAGACTCAGGCGCATATCGATGTCAAAGTTTTCGGCGCGACGTGGAGAAAAATAGCTCGTGTGGGGGTCAAATTGCGAGGTGAGGGCGTTCGCGTAGACTGCAAACACATCCTGCTCATTGTACTGGGACAGTCGATTTCGCTGGTTTTCGTATCGCTTAACAAGGGTAGGAGCTATCTCCTCTGGGTCTTTTTCCGCAAGCCTCAGGGCTAACACCTGATTTTTAAGGCGTTTGCGCCACCGATCGTCCAGCTCAGGTACGTCTGCGGCCCAGTCCCTTTCAGTCGGATCTGAATCGATGTATTCGTCTCTGTCGAAGTCGAGCTGGCCCAGTATGCTTGCCATATTCGTTATTACATCTTCAAGACGTTCGGTCGCACGGCGCTCATACTGATCAAATATCTCAAAAGCAGGGGACAGCTCTCCCTGGCGCCCTAAATCATCCAGTCGAGTCGCGTAGCGCTGAAACTCAGCAACATCAGCCGCCGTGAAGTAAAGATGGGAGGGATCGAGACGTTCAAGGTATGTGCCCAGATGGTCTGCTGACATCGCATCGTTGTAGCGTCGGTCGATGTAATGATTTTCCTCTAGCTCAGTCACCAACGCACGTAATGTCCATGTTTGCTGGGTTGTGGGCGCTAGCTCGGAAGCAAACGTGACTGAGCTTAGGAGCACGCCTGCACCTAAGGTTGCGAGTGTCTTGCTGATTGTCATCTGACGTTATCTCTCAAACCGGATTAACTGCTGTCACGAACAACTTTGTAAGCACGAAACGACGTGCCCGTTGTAGTCACCGTGGCCCCATAGGTTAGCGTAGTTCACTCCATAACCACAGATACGAAGAGGGAAGAATATTGGACGTCTCATGAATCTATTCAATTTAACATAATATACATTATGCGCATTTATAGATTGGCGTGTAAGGGTGTATCATCGAGATGCTTTTACAAGTGCTTTGGCTTCTCGACGATGGCAAGTAATCAACACCAACCGACCGTAACCGCATTTTTTGATCAGGCGACGTCTACACTCTCCTACGTCGTTGCAGATCCAAAATCAAAAGCCTGCGCAGTCATCGATCCTGTGCTTGAGCTCGATCAAGCGTCCGCGGAAATCACAACGCATGGTGCAAACCGTATCCTCGAGCATCTTGAGTCGAACGATCTGCGTTGTCAGTACATATTGGAAACGCATGTACACGCTGATCATTTGAGCGCAGGCTATTTCTTGAAGCAGCGCTTAGGCGCACCAATTGGTATCGGTCAGGCTATCGTTGACGTACAGCAGGTATTCGCTGACATGTACTCAGAGAGCGCGGATTTTCAACGCGATGGGTCTCAGTTCGATTTGCTCATCACAGATGGCCAGACATTACCTTTAGGGGACTTGAGTATTCACGCGGTGCATGTACCCGGGCACACTCCTGCCTGCATGGCCTATCGCTGTGCGGATGCAGTTTTTGTTGGTGATACGCTATTTATGCCAGATTCTGGAACCGCGAGGTGCGACTTCCCTGGAGGGGATGCCGGCGCTTTGTATAGCTCAATACAGCGCTTATTAGCTCTACCAAGTGAAAGCCGGGTATTTGTGTGCCACGACTATCAGCCCAACGATCGTAGTTTGGCATTTGAGGCCACTGTTAAAACGCATAAACAGCACAACATTCATATTCGCGACGGAATTTCGGAAGCTGAGTTTGTCAGCATGCGCAACGCGAGAGATGCGCAATTATCGACACCGCAGCTGATGATCCCATCCATGCAGGTTAACATCCGTGCCGGTGCCCTCCCGGTGCACCCGACCTCTTCCAGGCCAGTTATTACAGTGCCAATCAATGCGTTTAGTGGTCGCGATATAATAGAATTAGTTGAAAAATCAGAGGGTTAATAGACTTTATTGGCCTATCAAGCGAAGATGACAGGCGTGTTTCGACGCCTCGTGAAACCCCTGTCACCCTGAAAAGCGGTCGATAATCTGCTTTCCCAGAGCCATCTGGTGTACCTGATCCGGACCATCAGCCTGCCGGCACCATCGCGCGTAATTATAGGCCTCAGCCATCATGTAGTCCTCTGTAAGACCCCCTGCCCCATGTATTTGCATACACCGGTCAATCACCTTCTGAACGAGAAACGGGATTGTCGTTTTCGTGGCAGCAATCATATCTACAGATGCGGAAACACCTTGTGTATCAATCTTGTGACAGGCTTTCAGAAGCAGTAAACGCGCCATTTCGATCTCAGAGAAGCACTTCGAAATATCTTCACGAACGCTTTGATGCTTACTGAGCAATCGCCCGAAGGTGGTTCGGCTGTTAGCGCGCGAACAAGCAAGCTCCAACGATCGCTGCGCAGCACCAATCAACCGCATACAATGGTGCATTCGACCTGGACCTAGCCTCCCCTGCGCAATTTCAAATCCCCTGCCTTCGCCTAACAAGATGTTACTCAAGGGAACCCTCACGTCTTCAAAAGTAATCTCAGCGTGTCCGATGGGGGCATCGTCATAGCCCAGGGTTGTCAGCGGTCTAACGAGCTTTACGCCAGGCGTATCTTTAGGGACTAGAATTTGTGACTGCTGTAGGTGGCGGCTCGGATTGTTAGGATCTGACTTGCCCATGACAATTAGAATCTTGGTTCGCTCGTACATGGCGTTGGTGATAAACCATTTGCGACCATTTAGAACCCAGTCATCACCCTCTCTTTCTATTCTTAGCTCAACATTGGTTGCATCACTAGAAGCGACCTGAGGCTCTGTCATGGCATAGGAGGACCGGATTTCCCCTGCCAGTAATGGATCAAGCCATTCCCGCTGTTGCGCCTCTGTGGCGTAGTTCATGAACACTTCCATATTGCCAGTGTCAGGCGCATTACAGTTGAAGACCTCGGGGCACCAAATAACACGCCCCATAATCTCCGCGAGCGGCGCGTAATCAAAAAAGGACAGACCGCCATGCTCGCAGTACTCAGCATGTTCCTCGGGGACAAAGAGGTTCCATAGGCCAGCGGCCCTTGCCTTGAGCTTCAACTCATCCATCAACGGTAATGGTGCGAAGCGATTCTCGGCTGCTTTCAATTGCTGCGCGTAGTTCTCCTCATTGGGATAAATGTGCTCATCCATGAAGCCCTGTAGACGCTGAGCTAAATACTGTGATTTCTTACTGTGTTCATACATTGAATTACCCGAGTAGCAGCCGCTATTTGCCTGTGGCTGCCCCTACCTTAAATTGATGACCTAATCGCTTTTATTGAATTTTACGCTGCAAACGCGTGATTACAGCGATCTTAAACCGGACTCAGTACCGAACCACCATCGACCACCAAAGAGGCTCCGTTTATGTAAGAACCCGCGCCGCTGACAAGCAGCAACAAAGGTCCCGTCAACTCGTGGTATTCACCTGTCCGCTGCGGTACTAGCTGCTGTATATAGGCTCTACCTTGCTCAGTAGCAAACTCTTTTTCGTTAATCGCCGTCTCAAAATAGCCGGGGCAGAGCGAGTTTACCCGGACACCGGATCGAGCAAGTTCAAGCGCCATGTTTTTGGTGAGCTGGTCAATTGCGACTTTGGATACGTTGTAGTCGGCCTTGTGAGTACCTGATACGTGACTGTATATAGATCCCGTGTTCACTATATTGCCACTGCGTTGCCGCTTCATGCGACGAGCCGCCTCGTGCGCTACACGCCATGCGCCGGTGAGATTCACGTCAAGAACAGGTCCCCAATCGTCTTCCGTTGCGTCAACAAACCGGAGGGGTGCATTCGCTATTCCCGCGTTATTAACCACGATATCAAGTCTGGGGAACCGCAAATCAAAGGCCTGAAAAGCCTCATGTACACTTTCGCGCGAGGTGACATCCATAGGAATGGCGTCAGCCTTCCCGCCTTGGTCCCTCAGGCTCCGCACGAGCTCAGTCAGTTTTTCGGTACGTCGGGCGGCGACTACAACATGCGCGCCAGCGGCCGACAATACCTGCGCAAAGTGTTGACCTAAACCGCTCGACGCACCAGAAATAAGCGCAACTCGGTCGCTAAGCGAGAATAAAGCCTCAAAATCAATGCGATGCGTCATCACGTTTTCTACAAAAAGCGCGTATCGTTGACTCGCTTCCACAAGCGCAAAAACAGACGGTCTGCGGCCGCTTCAGCAGCAAATCCCATCCTTTCTGCGAGTTTCTGCTTACGCTTATATTGGACTTCAATTAAATCTCGCTCCTTCGCCATCCGCTGTAGATAACCGTCGGAGGTCGATATTTCATCAATCAGACCAATATCGATTGCTTGCTGTCCGTACCAAACCTCGCCTGTAGAAATGCTCTCTATATCAAGGCTCTGCCGATTATTTGAAACAAACTGCTTAAAAAGACCGTGAGTGTCCTCTAGCTCAGAC
>JAACDF010000221.1 GCA_009937065.1 Gammaproteobacteria bacterium
CACGATCATGATTTTGGGCATATCCTCGCTGGGCAACACTCTCATGATGGTGACCCGTGCCATGGGGATGAGGGTGAATCACACAATAACGATTCCCATTCTGGCGAAACAGACGATGCCCTTTTTGCAGTTAGTGACCAACACTGCATCGACATTTTGATCAGTTCATCAAACGAGCCGATACAGCGAGTCGCTGATTTGATTTCGATCAAAAAACCAGTAGCCGCAAACCACTCGTATCAGCTATTTGTTCCCATCATTAAAGCAAACGCGGCTCCTCAGATACGTTTAGCGGCACGAGCACCACCAGTTTTCTGTGGCACACTAGAGCAGTGTGTGCGCACGACTGTGCTCCGAATTTAAAACCTGATTAGTGAAATATGCGTAGGATTTCCTGCGCAAGATATAGGCACATTCGAACGTGCCTAATGACGATTTCAACTAAACAGGTTTTTTCATGCACACATATAAATATTTACTGACAACCCTATTCATTTTCTACGCTTCACTGGCGCATGCTGCGCCCGACAGCTCTTTAAAACTCAACAGCCAAGATGCAGTTGCACTGGCTCTACAAAAGAACCAGTCATTAATGGCTGCCCGCTCTGCGATTGAAAAAGCTGGTGCTTATTCCCGATACGCAGGCAGGCTCGATAATCCTGAACTTAAACTCGGATATGCTTCGGACCGCACGTTTAACGATGAAGGCGAACGCTCGTATTCCATCGGCTTCGAGCAGCGCTTCCCTATCACCAACAGACTCAAGCTACTCAAGAACGTCTCCGCAATTGAGGTAAAGTTGGCAGATTCGGAACTTCGCGATCAGGAACGCCTCCTCATTCGTGACGTCGAAAGTGCTGTCGAGCTTATTTCCAGCCTGAATCAGCGCCTCTCTCTTTTGGACGGCATGATCCGCTTGCAGGAAGGCTTTTCCGTCTTTCTAGAAAAACGGATCGAAAATGGTGAAGCCTCTACGCTCGATTTGAATCAAGTGCGAGTGTCGTTGTTTGCAGTGAAACAGGAGATTCAGAATCTCACTAAGCAGCGCGATAGTGCCCTCGGGATATTACGAAGCCAGCTTGGTATTGAACCCGACACGGAACTGAAAATCCTCGCTGAACAAACTCGGTCGATAAACTTACCTGAAATGGCGGCACTTGATGGCGAGGTTCTGCAGTCGCATCCAGAATACCAACTCAAAGCCTTACTCGCTGAAATCGCTCGCGGACAAACATCACTGGCCAAGGCAAATCGTTGGGCGGATATCGCTGTCGAAGTTTTCTTTGAAGAGGAACGAGCCGTGGATGAGCCCAGTGGAATTGAGCGAGACCGTTTCTTCGGAATTGGTGTATCCATTCCTCTTCCCCTGCATGACCAAAATCGTGGCGAGATTGAAGCGAGTCGATTCCGCGAACAACAAATTCGCTATGAACTGAATGCTGTCAGTTTACGCCTGAAAAACGAAGCCGAGACACTTCGACGAAACGCAGAAGCGACCTATAGACAGATCACAAAATACAAGGAAAGCGCGGTTGGACTCGTCGAACAAAATCTCGAAGACATCAACAACGCCTACGCTCAGGGGCAGGTCGATTTAGGCGAAGTCTTCCGCGTGCAAGAACAGCACCTGAAAATACAAACCGCCCAATTGGAACTTCTACACGAGCTAGAGCAAATCCTGATCGAATGGCGTGCAGCCACAGGTAACAACCTCCCCAATCCATCCACAGGAGAACTTTCTAATGAAACTTTATAAACAACTACTTTGTATAGCCTTGCTCACAGTAACGAGCGCACACGCCGCTGAAGATGCCCGTGCACAGAACACAATTATACTCGATGACGCAGCGGTCAAAAATCTCCGCATTCAGACTGAGGAAGCTGAAGAGCGTGACTTCGAGACAACCGTTTTTGCCATCGGTCGCATCGAAGAAATCCCAGCAAATCGCTCTGTTTTATCCTCACGCATTGCCGGAAGAATCAAGGCACTCAACGCCTTTGAGGGCGACACCGTGAAAGCGGGTGAAGTTCTGGCCACGGTTGAAAGTCGCCAACTAGGCGATCCGCCTCCCAGCGTAGAATTAAAGGCTCCCCAAGCTGGACTGATCGTCGCTTCGCATGTGCGCGTGGGGCAACCCGTCGAGCCGTCAGCCGAGCTGCTCGATATCTCTGATCGCTCGAAGCTGTGGGCTATTGCAAAAATCCCCGAGCAGGAAGCAGCTCAAACGAAAATTGGGACGCGTGCGCGGATTCACATTCCCGCTCTGGGCGATGAACTCATTGAAGCCACCCTGACACGGTTTGGCGTCGATGCCGACCGTCAGGCAGGCACGATCGAAGGCATTTTCGAGCTGGATAATCAGGACGGCAAACTCCGCCCCGGTATGCGCGCTGAATTTTCCATCGTTCTCGATACGAAGCCTTTTGTTCTCTCGATCCCTCGTTCCGCGATTCAAGGAGATCCTGCCAGTCGGATTATTTTCGTAAAGGATTTCGAACTTCCCAATGCCTTTGTTCGAGTGCCAGTGACACTTGGCGAAGAAAACGATCAATACGTTGAAGTCATCAGCGGTGTCTTCCCCGGCGACGAAGTCGTTGTCAAGGGTTCCTATGCCCTCAGCTTTGTTGGTGGCGGTTCCGGCATGTCTCTAAAGGAAGCACTCGATGCCGCACATGGACACGAACACGCTGAGGACGGCTCCGAACTAACTGAAGAAGATGGTGCGCCAGCAGAAGAAGATTCACATGCAGGACATGATCACGGTGAAACGTCCGGCTCAAGCACCTTGAGTATCCCGCTTATGGTCTATGCTGGAGTGATGACTCTGATTTCACTCATCACTCTTCAGATGCTCATGAAGCGACGTCAGCAGGAAAGCGAGGCAGGCAATGCTCAATAGACTGATCCAGTTCTCACTCTCGCAAAGGCCGCTGATTCTGGCCTTTGCCTTGGTCGTTTTTATTCTCGGCATCAAAACTGCGCGTGAGCTTCCAGTTGAAGTCTTGCCTGACTTGACGAAGCCGACGGTGACCATCTTAACGGAGTCGCCCGGGTTTTCACCTGAAGAAGTCGAGACTTTGGTCACGATCCCATTGGAAAACTCTCTAATGGGTGTGACTGGAGTCACTCGACTGAGGTCAGTAAACGACATTGGCTTGTCGCTCGTATTTATTGAATTCGAATGGGGCACCGATATTTACCAAGCACGGCAATTTGTGCAGGAACGTTTAACAGGTGTAAGCGAAGCTTTACCTGAAGGCGTCAACCCATACATGACACCTGTTGCGTCTTTGATGGGTAACATCATGCTGGTCGGACTCGTCGATCCATCTGGAAAAACTGAGCCGCGCGACTTGCGCACCATTGCCGATTGGACAGTTTCAAGACGCTTACAGTCGATTCCTGGAATTGCCGAAGTGCTTTCCATGGGTGGCGGCGTCAAGCAGCTGCAAATCCAACCCAACCCTGACAAAATGTTAGCGATGGGAATTGCCTACGAAGCGCTTCATGAGGCTGCCGCCAATGCAGTGAGTAATAGCACTGGCGGTTTCTTAACAGAGTCCTCGCAGGAAATCATGGTGCGCAATCTTGCCATGACCACCGATCTCGAAGCGATTGGTAACACAGTCGTCACGCATGTGAATGATCGTCCGATCCGCATTAAGGATGTGGCCAATGTCACATGGGACATCGAGCCGATGCGCGGCGATGCGGGCATGGGCACGAAGCTATTGGGAGACCATGATGCTAAAGGCTATCCCGGCGTCATCATTAGCGTCACGAAATCTCCGGGCTTCGATACACTTGTCTTAACCGATGAAGTCGCGGGTGCATTAGAGGAGTTGAAAGCATCGATGCCTGAAGGCGTCGAACTCGTCACGATCTACCGCCAATCTGATTTCATTGATCTGGCAGTTGGCAATTTGGAAGAAGCCCTCCGTGACGGTGCGATTATGGTCGCCGTTATTCTGTTTTTATTCCTCCTCAATCTGCGCATTACACTAATTACCCTCACTGCAATTCCCTTATCGCTTGGGATCACAGTCTTGGTTTTTGGTTTGTTGGATTTAAGTGTGAACTCGATGACACTGGGCGGACTCGCCGTTGCTATAGGAATGGTCGTGGATGATGCCATTGTCGACGTGGAGAATGTCTTTCGGCGACTCAGAGAAAATGCACTCTTGCCTGAGCCACGCAACAAGCTGGAAGTCATTGCCCAAGCATCTCGAGAAGTGCGCTCGTCGATCCTCTATGCCACAGTGCTGATCATTCTGGTCTTCTTACCTCTGATGGCACTTAGCGGCGTCGAAGGTCGGCTCTTCACGCCAATCGCGATAGCCACGATCGTCAGCATGGCTGCGTCATTCCTTGTATCCTTAACCGTGATACCTGTCCTCAGTTCCTATCTGCTCAATCCTAAAGGAAACCAGAAGCATGCAGATGGCTTGGTCGAGCGTGGCTTTAAAAAGGTGTTCAACGCAACTTGGCTGAACGTTTCGTTGTCACAACCACTCATCGTTTTATTCGCGGCGGGTCTGCTTGTCGTGCTGGCTGCGATGTCATTCATGAAAATGGGTGGCAACTTCCTACCGGCCTTTCGTGAGCCTACCGTATTAGTCGCGATGACCACTGCACCAGGAACATCGCTCAAGCAAACACGCGAACTCGCCGACACAGCACAAGACCTACTCTTAAAAATCCCTGAAATTGAGACCGTTGGCTATCGGGTGGGACGTGCGGAGCGCGGGGATCATGTCGTTCCGGTTTCGACGGTCGAGTTCGATCTAGAATTCGCTAAGGAAACCGAACGTGAACGCAGCGAGATCCTCGATGACATTCGCGCTACGATGCAAACCATTCCGGGCACCTTCAGTGCCTTGAGCGGACCATTGGCCGACCGTATTGGTCACATGCTCAGCGGTGTGTCGGCGAAGGTCGCGGTTAAAGTCTTCGGCCCCGACCTTGATGAACTCAGGCGCATTGGAACTGAAATTGCCGAGATTGCCCGAGAAGTGCCTGGCATGGAAGAAGCACGCTTGGAACAACAGGCACCCATTCCGCAGCTGCGCATCGAAGTCGACCGCAAACGTGCGATGGCTTATGGCGTCACACCGGGTGCGCTGAATGCAGAACTCTCTGCCCTCATGGGAGGCGAAGCCGTTGCGGAGATTTACGAAGGTCAGCGGGTTTATGATCTAGTGATACGGCTACCTTTGGAATGGCGGGAATCCACTCAAAAGCTCTCACAACTGTATATCGATTCACAGAGCGGTCAGCGTATTCCACTTAGCTATGTTGCCGATATTCGTCACGCAACCGGCCCCAACAATATTCTCCGAGAGAATACAATGCGACGTTTCGTCGTTTCAATAAATCCAACCGTCGATGATCTTAACGCGGCAGTGGAAATGTTGCAAAGCGAAGTCTCTGAGCGAATACAACTTCCGGAAGGCTACACATTGTCGTTCGAAGGTGAATACGAGGCACAAGCCAAAGCAAAGCGCACCATCTTGATCACTTCTTCCATCGTGCTCTTGGTTATTTCGTTACTGCTTTACAGCTACTTTAAGAATTTTGCTTTCGTTCTATTGGTCTTCACCATCGTGCCGATTTCGTTGGTCGGCAGTATATTCCTTACCGGACTGACGCTCAATAATATCAGCATCGCGACACTCGTCGGGTTCATTGCCGTGAGCGGTATCTCAGCGCGTAACAATATCATGCTGATTTCGCACTACCTCCACCTAATGCGTCATGAAGGTGAGCGTTTTACTCGTAAAATGGTGGAGCGTGGCACGCAGGAACGATTGATCCCAATCCTAATGACTGCGATCTCCGCAGGTCTCGCTTTAGTGCCCTTACTCTTAGCCACTGAAGATCCTGGCAAAGAGATCCTCAACCCAATCGCAGTCGTCATCGTTGGCGGACTGGTCACCTCCACTTTGCTGGGGCTAGCCGTGACACCGGCGATTTTCTACACCTTCTGCCGTAAGTCGGCAGAAACATCCGTCAAACGTAAATCCGCAGCTTCGGAATAAAATAACCTCAAAACCAAGAAAGAAAAACATATGAAACAGAAAAAATACCTACTCGCCGCTTTAATCACCAGTATGCTACTCACGTGGAGCACTAGCTACGCAGATCATCACGGCAACGACCCCGATCATGACCATTCAGCACATGCCCACGAAGGACATGATCACGATGCCGATAAAGATGCGAAATCCGAAGACGACCATTCCGAGCACGACCATGCGTCACACGAAGGCCATGACCATGAAGAACACGGACATGCAGAAGCTAAAGCAGGCCCCAATGGTGGTCGGATCATTACATCCGTTGAACCGCATTTTGAGTTTTACCTCACGAAAGAGCGTAAGATTCAGATCTCATTCCTGAGCGACGATGGTGAAGTTGTTGCCCCTAAGGAACAAGTCGTCTCCTTAATCGGTGGAGACCGCCAAAATCCGATTCGCCTTCGTTTTACCAGCAAAGGCTCTGTCCTACTATCCGACAAAGCGTTGCCTGAAGGTAACAACTTGCCAATTATCCTCTCGATCAAGCCAGACGCAAAGTCGAAAACTATCCGCGAAAAATTCAACCTGAACCTCAGCGATTGCCCGACCTGCGATTATTTAGAGTATGCCTGCATCTGCGAGCATGGCGAGGAGGATCACGAAGGGCACGACCACTAAGCTGAGCAAATCATTAGCCAATCGCTCGCTGCCAACGTGAAGGAACTTAACAATGGGACATGATCACAACCACTCACACGGCACAGAAAATGTCAGCGACGGCGTTCTGTTGTGCACGGTCATTGTTAATTTGGGGCTCTCGGTCTTCGAGTTCGCTGCTGGAGCGATCTCGGGGAGCGTGGCCTTGATGGCCGATGCGCTGCATAATACCAATGATGCTGCGGCACTACTCATCGCCTATATTGCCCGTAAAATTTCCCGTAAGGGTGCTGACGAGCAATATACTTTCGGGTATCGACGAGCCGAGCTAATCGGCGCGATGATACAGTTGACCGCACTGATCCTTGTAGGGCTCTACCTTGTCTACGAGGCGGTGCGCCGATTCTTCGACCCCGAGCCACTACTTGGGGACTGGATCATGGCAGCGGCTGGCGTCGCACTCGTGGTGGATGTAATCACCGCGTGGCTCCTGTGGTCGATGTCCAAGGGAAGCCTAAATGTGAAGGCAGCGTTCCTACATAACCTAACCGACGCCGGCGCTTCGGTTGCCGTCTTGCTCGGTGGCGCAGCTATTGTGTGGCTTGATTGGACTTGGGTCGATCCCGTGATCACACTCATCATCGCGGGATATATCCTCTACATGTCGTCCGGCATGTTGAAGAAAACCTCGCGCATACTGATGGAAGGCACACCGGCTGATCTCTCTGTGGATGAGCTGAAGGAAGCCATACAAGATCTCGATGGAATCGAAAGCGTGCACCATATTCACGTATGGGAACTCGATGAGCATCACCGGGCTCTGGAGGCACATGTCGTGATCAGGAAAGCCTCCAGCATGGAGGAACTGGAATCAATCAAGGAGACTATCAAAACCTACTCAAGAGAACACTTTTCGATCCACCACAGCACTCTGGAATTCGAATCTACGGAAAACAGCTGTCGCAATAATGCAGAGGGAAAGCACTGTAGTTGCTAGCCTATCTACTTTATAGTTCCATTTCGTATACGAAGTTTCAACTCCTCGATACTGCAATAGAGAACGGGGACGACAAATATCGTCATGATGGCCAGCAGCATGCCGCCAAAGGATGGAATTGCCATGGGCAACATTATATCAGAACCTCTACCGGTCGATGTGAGCACGGGGAGCAATGCTAGGATCGTGGTGGCACTCGTCATCAATGCAGGACGCACGCGGCGCGACGCAGCTTCGATCACGCGTTCGTGAATTTGACTCCAGTTCTTTGGTGGTGATTCGCGGAAACGTTGCTCCAGATAGGTAGACATGATGACGCCGTCATCAGTTGCGATACCGAACAAGGCAAGAAAGCCAACCCAGACCGCGACACTGAGATTGATGGTGCCCATCTGAAAAAGTTCGCGCAGATTATGCCCAAACAAGTTCAGATCGAAGAACCATGGCTGCGCATAGAGCCAGAGCATGATGAACCCACCCGACCAAGCGAACGCGATACCAGAGAAGACGAGCATCGTCGTGGAAAAACGTTTGAACTGAAAATAGAGAATCAACCAAATCGCAAAGAGAGCGATAGGCAGAACCACACGTAACCGCTTCTCTGCACGCACTTGGTTCTCGTAGCTGCCCGTGAATTTATAGCTCACGCCCGCTGGGATATTCAACTCACCCATATCAATTTTTTGCTCAAGAAACTTGCTAGCCTGCTCGACGACTTCAACCTCAGCAAAACCGTCGCGCTTATCAAAGATGACGTAGCCGACAAGAAAGGTGTCCTCACTCTTAATCACTTGAGGTCCTCTGACGTAGTTAATCGAAGCCAGCTCACGCAGTGGAACTTGAGTGCCATCGGGTGCAGCGACTAAGACCTGTTCAATGGATTCGATGCTGTCACGCCGCTCGCGCATATACCGCACGCGGACAGGATAGCGTTCACGACCTTCGACCGTCATTGTAATCGGCTTTCCGCCAACGGCGACCTCGATCACGTCCTGCACCATTTGGATACGGATTCCGTAGCGGGCGATGGCATCGCGGTCGATGTCGATTTCCAGATAGGGCTTACCGACAATGCGGTCGGCCAACACGGCCTCGGCTTTGATGGAAGGCACCTGCTTGAGAGAGTCCTCGATGTCCAACGCGACCTGTTCGAGTGTTTCCAAATCCGGGCCGTAGACTTTCAACCCCATCGGTGCACGCATCCCACTTTGCAGCATGACGATGCGTGCGGCAATAGGCTGAAGCTTTGGTGCGGAGGTTGTGCCAGGGATCGTGGCAGCTTTAACGATTTCATCCCAGATATCGTCAGGACTCTGAATCTCGTCGCGCCACTGCCGGAAAGGGCGACCATCTTCATTCGCTACTAGATCTCCGGATGCGTCGCGCTCAAACTCGTCCGCAGCGTGATCATAAGCAAAAGTCAGAATTCGACCATCCTCATCGCTTAGATACTCCGACTTATAATTGATAATCGTTTCGATCATG
>JAACDF010000222.1 GCA_009937065.1 Gammaproteobacteria bacterium
CTAGATTTTCGCGTGCGGTTCGAAAACCTTTTGCATGACGCTTCTCCCGCGCCGATTTCCGCACCGCATCTGAGGTATCCGCGGTTATCTGATCTAAATGCGCTTGTGCATCGATTTGAGTCGGTCCTTTTGACACGGTTCACTCCTGCGATCGAATTGTTAGACGATAAGGTTCATGTCTTGCTCAGGCAAGTTTTCCCGCGGCTTAAGCCGGGTAGTTATTGCTGGGTTACTATGCTCGCATTGGTGGTTGTTATCAGAGAAATTCTTATGAGAAATCTATGCAAATTAATGGCTGTGACCTGCGCCGTCACACTCCTGTTAGCTGGCTGTGGTGATTCGCAGATCCAGTCCCCTGATACTCCGCAGGTTGCAGATGCGACAGTTATGCAATCGGAACATGAGCGTCTGAATGCGTATTTGGCGGACGTCTTTGCTGATAACCTCGCGCGCCAACCGTTGACGGCAAGCTATCTGGGCATCAAAGATCGCCAAGATGAGTGGAACCCTCAATCAGAGGCGTTTCAGGATGAGGAGCGGGCGCGAATGGAAGCGGGATTGGTTGAGCTCGATGGGTTCGATCGGTCGGCGCTACCTGAGGCGGGGCAACTCTCGCTCGATCTGTATCGCATGTCGCTCGAGCGCGCGCTGATGCTCGATGACTTCCGGCATCATTCTTATGCGCTGCATCAATTCGGCGGAGCTCATACCAGTATTCCCAGCTCGCTTATCAACATTCATCGCGTGACCTCAGTCGTTGATGCCGAGGCTTACGTAGGTCGTTTAAAAAACGTTCAGACTTATCTAGGCGAAGTTGGAGATCAGCTCGCCCTTCGCGCTGATAAAGGGTTTTATCTCGTCGACTGGATGTACCCAGCCATCTTGCAGTCCTCGAGCAATGTCATTAGCGGGCAGCCATTTGACGATTCAGAGAACCTATCGCCCGTCTGGTCTGACTTCCAGACGAAAATCGCCATGCTCGAGCTTCCTGAAGATGAGGCGGCGCGGCTGCTTAATGCTGGGCGCGACGCCTTGGTCTCTCAGTTTAAGCCTGCCTATGAGCGATTTATGGCCACCATTGAACGCCTAGAGCAATCGGCAACTGGCGATGACGGTGTCTGGCGATTTCCCGATGGCGAGGAGTACTACCAGCGTCTTCTGAAGTGGTTTACGACAACCGATCTAACGCCCGAGGAGGTTCATCAGTTGGGTCTGACCAATATCGACCGCATTCATAACCAGATGAGATCGATTATGCGACAGGTCGGTTTTTCGGGAACACTTCAGGAATTTTTTGTTTTTGTGCGGGAAAACCAGGAGCTGCGCTATCCCAACACGGATGAAGGTAGGGAGCAGTACCTTGAGGACGCGCGATCAGCTATTGCGCGAATGGAGGAAAAGTTACCTGAGTATTTCGGCGTGCTTCCGAAGGCGGAATTGATCGTCAAGCGTGTCGAGCCGTTTCGTGAGCAGAGCGCGGGGAAGGCTTTTTACCAAAGCCCGCCGCCCGACGGATCTCGCCCCGGTATCTTTTACGCGAACTTATTCGATATGTCGGCGATGCCCAAAACCGATTTGGAAGCATTGGCGTTCCACGAAGGATTGCCCGGACATCATTTACAGCGTGCCATCACTGCTGAGTTGGAAGGCGTTCCCGATTTACAGCGCTACCTTAGCTTTACCGCGTTCTCCGAGGGTTGGGGTCTGTACACGGAGCAACTCGCCTACGAGATGGGATTTTACGAGGATCCGTATTCGCGATTTGGTCAGTTGGCAATGGAGCTATGGCGAGCGGCACGATTGGTCGTGGATACCGGTATCCACAGCAAGCGCTGGAGTCGCGAGGAGGCAATAGCCTATCTGGTCAATAACACACCCAATGCGGAGTACGACTGCATTAAAGCCATCGAGCGCTACATAGCCATGCCCGGGCAGGCGACAGCCTACATGATTGGGAAGTTACGGATGGTCGAACTGCGTGAGCAAGCCCGCGAATCATTGGGGGATAAATTCGATATTCGGTTATTCCATGACACAGTTCTTGGCAGCGGCCCAGTTCCGCTGAACAAGTTGGCAGAGAACATTGATGCCATGGTTCTGGCGCAACGCGCAGAAGGGTAAAAACAGCGAAGAGCGGTTACAGGACTCTGATGATCATGAGAATGGCGAGTGTGGTTAGTAGCAGTTTGAGCAGTGTCTGAAAGAGTTTCTCAGGTAAACGCCCCAGTAACTGTAGGCCAATGAGTGTCCCCCCAAAGCCGGCTGCAATCATGGCCGCGAGAGGTATAAGCCAGTCGTACCACACGAAGCCAAGGCCGCTAAATAAGACGATACGAAGAAAATTCATCGTCGAGACGCTGGCGGCCATGGTAGCGACCAGCTCTTGCCTGTCCGTAGCTTGATGTCTGAGGTACGCCGCAATCAGGGGTCCGGTGGCGCTTACAAATACACCGATAAAACTGATGCCAATGCTAAACAGTAGGTTGTGACTGCTTCGATGGGTTTTTATGGCGGGGATCGGGACCCACGTGACTAGCAGAGTAAAACCTGCGAGTAGCAGGGTGAGTTGTATCTCGTTTAGCCAAAAAGCGCTGAAGGGGGCGGCCGCCAGGGTGCCAACGAGAGCACCGATGACCAGTGGCCAGAATAAACGCATCGAGACATGTGGACGCGTCATCATGGCTCGTCCGGTGTTGGATCCAAGCTGAACCACGCTATGCAGCGGTACGACGGCGGTGATAGGAACGGTCACGACGAGAACGGCGAGTACCAATGTGCCACCACCAATACCCACCGATGCAGTGAGCATTGAGGCGATAAAACTGGTTGTGACCAGCAACAAAAAGATATCGCTTGTGATGGGTAGTTCAGGCATCTCGTATCGAGCCAGGTAGCACATCGACAGGATAACGTAGTCGAGTCAAAGATTAGAGCATCTTCGACAACGCCCGGATGAACGTGAGACCCCGAAACTCGGAGGGGAGCCCGAGTCCCGGGGTGGTGGGGAAGTGTAGAGAGGGGACGTTATGCGACAGGTGTTAAGAATGTACCTGTCTTAGTTGCAACTGCCTTACCACGGTGTGTGATGTCATGGATTTCCAGAATAGGGTTCGTAGGTAAGCGCACATCGATTTCGCGTTTGCCGCCACGCTGTTTGACTACGGTGACTTCACGGTAGGCATTAATGTGCAGACGCAGCGATACCGGTGTTGAATCAGATAGGGCATCGCTTGATCTGAATAAGAAGAGCAGGGTGTCCGTACTGGCCGCGGCTAACTGTAGTTTGCGAATCTCTGCATAGCGGAAGTGGGTGCTTCCTAGCCAAGCAAATACAGTACTGCAGGTTGTACTGCGAACCGCTTGCTCGGTAGCCCACAAGGTTTCATCGCGGTGTTTTGGATGAACCATAAGTACCTGCTCAGTGGGAATATGGTGGGCGCGCAATAACGGAGCATAAGGTATATGTGGCGCGTTAATGAAAGCCTGCCAGCGCTTCTCGCTTGCGAGTTTTTGCATCGTGGGTAAAAAGAGGCCCATGCACTCAGCGCCATCCTGATCGCTCAGGACTTCGACTGCGCCATGGGTTGGCCAACCATTGAGATGCAGCTCGTTATCGAGGCTTTCAAAGCCAGTTGGGACACTTTGTCTGTTATGCCAGTCTGCATTGGCGGACTTAGTGGTTAGAATGACGCGTGAATTACTGCGTCCTTCACTGCCCTGCCATGTGTCCGGACGGTTGATGATTTGCTCTATGGAGTAGCTCATGATGTGCTCCGAAAATAAGACTAATGCGTGCTGAAATGACGTCAGCAAAAATACTGTATAAATAAACAGTAGTTCCATTGTGTTTGAAAAGCAAGAGAGGCGATATTTGTGTGTCGTGAAAAGCGACAGGTTGCTCATTCCGCGCTAAGAGAGCCTCGATTCCGGCGTTACTACCCGGCGAGTTGGTTCTCTGGTCTTGGAAGCTGGATGTTGCGCTTCATCCTGGGTTGGAGCGCCTGGGAGCTAACGGCATCACCCCTATGGGTCGGCATCGTGGGAGCTTTGATGTTGGCTCCGGCACTTGTCTTGTCACCTTACTTTGGCGTGCAGTCAGACCGAGTTAACCCTCGGCACGGCCTGATTTTTTCAATGGTGTTCCACTCATCCATTGGGCTTGCAGGCGCCATCACTACCTTTCTTGGCGCCTTCAATGAGCTGACGCTACTGTTGCTTGCGGCAGCGCTGGGGTCTGCATCGGCGGTACATAATCCCATGCGTTTGGCGCTCGTGCCGCTTCTGGTCCCTCGAAGTGCACTGCCGAGCGCTGTCGGGCTCACCGCAATGTCTTTCAATATTGCCCGTATCTTGGGACCCGCCATGTGCGCCGCAATTATTGCCCAGCTGGGTGTCGGATGGGCTTGGCTCGTTGCTGTTTGTATTTTCGCGACCTCAGGCGCGATTTTGACGACGCTTAATGGGGTGGGTACACGGACGGTGCGCTCTGAAAAGAGCGTGAACAGCGAATTTGTCGAGGGGCTGAATTACGTACGTAACAACCCAGTAGTCATTCTGATTCTGTTATCGACCATTGTTAACGGCCTTCTGGGGCGCAGCTTTATTGAGCTGCTTCCTGCGGTATCGGGTCGGCTGTTGATGGGTGGGGCCAGTGAATTGGCTTGGCTGACGGCTGCGGCCGGAGCGGGTGCGGTTCTCGGTGGTCTGCTGATGAGCCGGCAGGCCGCTCATGTTCTCAGTCTGTATCGTCTGATATTAATCGCGCTTTTGGGTGCAACATTACTTCTGGCCACCCTGCACTGGTTGGATGCTCTGGTTAGCCTCGCGGCCGTGGTGGGTCTTATCACCTTTACGACGACGATCGCAGGTACCGGATGTCAGGCACTGACTCAGCTAGTCATCGATCCAAAGTACCACGGACGCGTCATGAGTCTCTGGTCGATGACCATGATGGCATCGCCAGCATTGGGTGCCGCTACCAACGGTGCTCTTGCGGAATGGGCGGGTTTCGTGACGACCTTTGGTGTAGCGTCAGTGATGGGTGTTTTAGCGGTGCTGGTGCTTTACACGCGTCGACGGGTTGTTTCGGATTTTGCACCTGAGGCGATCGCCACAACCAGTGATTCCAGATAGTCCCAGCAATCCCCCGGCATAAAACCCTTGGCACTGCCATCCGCAGCAAAGTTGAGGTGCAGGCATTGATCAAGGCTTTCAGGCGTGTGTCTGCCAAGCGCTTGCTGCATCAAATTTAGACGGCTTCGCCACACACCTAAGCGATCGAGTGCAGCGCCGGGCGGCGTGCCTCTGGTCACAGCGGATGAGGCGTCGATCAGAAGTCTTAACTCTTTTGATACTGGCCAGAGAATCGCCGGTGCCGCACTACCCTCGGCCTTGAGTCCGCGGAGTGCGCGCAGGGCACCGCGAGCATCGCCCGCGAGGGCGGTGTCCACCATATTGAAGGCGTTGTAGCGTGCGCTGTTGCCGACTGAAAGAGATACGATATCGGATGTGATGTGTGTATCGCTGGCCAGTAGAGACAGCTTTTCGATCTCCTGCGCGGCCGCCAGTAAGTTGCCCTCCACACGCTCAGCCAACAGGGTGATTGCCTCGCGATCGAACTTCATACCGCGCTGATTCAGCCGTTGCTGAATCCAGGAGGGTAGATCGCGTTGATGAATAGGCCAGACGGTCACAACGGCTCCACTCTGATCCAGAGCCGTGTACCACTTAGCTCGCTGTGACTGTTTGTCGATCTTGCCAGCAACAATCAACAGGATGTCGTCACTTTCGATCGATAAGTACTCCTGCAGTGCTTTACTACCTTCTGACCCCGGCTTACCGTTTTCGACTTGTATCTCAATTAATTTTCGATCGGAAAAAAGCGACATGGCGCTCGCGCTTTGAACAAGGTTTTGCCAACTCTCTTTATCGGATGAATCAAAGCGTTCCCGGTCAATACAACCTGCCGCGCGTGCTGCCCGTCGGATGGCATCGGCACATTCCTGGACAATCAGTGGTTCGGCACCGGTGACCAGGTAGCAGGACCGCATTCCCTGCTTGAGGTGTTGTTCTAGCTGTTCAGGTTTGACGTGCATGGTAAGCGGCAATGCCATAATCCAGGCGACGGGTGAGCGCTTCCACCAGTGCAGTTCGTAACTCCTCCTGCAGAAGTCGCATTTCTTCCGTTTTGCCCACAACATTCAATGGGTCATTGAGCATTTGATCCACGACAGCAATGCTCTCATTATCGATGAGCCATTCCCCGTCAAGTTTCACCGAGAAGTTCACACTGGCCTGCAGCTCGAGTTCAGCTGCGCGAGCACGTGCAGTCAGGGAGAGGCTGCGTTGCTCGAACGTTTCAATATCGACGTAGAGGACTAATTCGGCCTCGGTCAGAGACTGCAACCTTGCCCCTTGTCGCTGAAGTTCACTACGCAACTGAGCGGCAAACTCACTGCTAGGTGCCTGACTGACAATGGCAATGGGGTATCGCCCCAGGGTGGCTGCCCGGTCACTTTGCCCTCGGAGTTCAAACCCACAACTGATGAGGGTGCTGGTCACTAATACCAATGCGGTACGGCTGAGCGCCCGGTGCCACTGCCTAGTTGGCGACAACATTGACCAATTTCCCTGGAATGACGATAACCTTGCGCAACGTCACACCGTCCGTAAAGCGTTGAACATTGTCGTGTGCCAGTGCTGCTTGCTCCATCGCTTCTTTAGACGCATCGGCGGCAACTGAGATCTTGGCGCGTACTTTCCCGTTTACTTGAACGACAATATCTATTTCGTCGCGGGCGAGCGCGCCTTCATCGAGTTCAGGCCATGGAGCCCCAAGGATATCGCCACCTGTAAGTTGACCGAAGAGTGTCTCGCTGATGTGAGGGACGATAGGGTTCAATAGTAATACGGCCGCAGTTAACGCCTCGTCAATCACGGCCGCGTCCTCTGCCGACTGTCCGCTATGACGACTCACGTCATTGCACAGCTCCATGACTGCAGCGACTGCTGTGTTGAATGTCTGTCGCCTCCCATAGTCATCGCTGACTTTGGCAATGGTCTCGTGCGTTTTTCGACGAAGGTCCTTTTGGGACTTACTCAAATTAGCTGTTTTCACATCAACCGAGCCTTCGTGTACGGCACGGTCTTGGACAAGACGCCAAAGACGCTTCAAAAACCGGTGCGATCCCTCTACACCTGCATCTGACCACTCCAATGATTGCTCCGGTGGCGCTGCAAACATGCTGAACAAACGCACGGTATCGGCACCATAGCGGTCGATTAGTTCTTGCGGATCAACCGTATTGCCTTTGGACTTAGACATTTTGGCGCCATCTTTGAGCACCATACCTTGCGTTAGCAGTCGCTTGAACGGCTCATCCGAATCTACTAACCCTTCATCACGCATCAACTTGTGGAAGAAGCGAGCATAGAGCAAGTGCAGGATGGCGTGCTCAATACCCCCTACATATTGGTCGACTGGAAGCCAGTAATTAGCAGCTTCTGAGTCGAGCATACCTTTGTCATAGTCAGGGCAGGTAAAACGAGCGTAGTACCAGGACGATTGCATAAAGGTATCGAAGGTATCGGTCTCGCGCTCGCAATCTTCACCGTTATGACTGAACTTCCGCCAATCAGGGTCTGTTTTAATTGGCGACGCCACACCTTCCATGACAACGTCTTCGGGTAATAGCGAGGGTAGTCGATCAGCCGGAATGGGAAGTTCCCCCCCGTCGGCAAGGTTTAGCATGGGTATGGGTGTTCCCCAATAGCGCTGCCGAGAGACGCCCCAGTCTCTCAGCCTGTATTGCGTCGTCACCTTGCCGAGACCCTTCTCCTCGAGGGAAGCCGCAATCTGATTAAAGGCTTCTTGGAAATTTAAGCCATCGTAGGCGCTCGAATTTGTGAGCGTCCCATGTTCGGTGTAGGCGGCGGTTGAGACATCAGCGGGCTGACCATCTGAGTCATTGATAACAGTGACGATGGGCAGTTCATACTGATTTGCGAATTCCCAATCGCGTTCATCATGCGCTGGCACAGCCATGACTGCGCCCGACCCATAATCCATCAAGACATAGTTGGCGACCCACACGGGCACCTGCTCACCTGTCAGCGGATGAAAAGCACGTAGCCCTGTGTCCATCCCAAGTTTTTCTGCGCGCGCCATATCGGCCGCAGCGACTGAGGACTTTTTGCAACGATCGATAAACTCGGCGAGATCATCATTTTCTTCTGCCAGAGCGAGACTAATGGGGTGCTCAGCGGCGAGGCTAATATAGGTAACGCCATAGAGCGTATCCGGGCGTGTTGTATACACCTCAATTGTATCGCGCCCACCGATAGAGGCAGGCAGCTCAAAGCTCAATTCAAGACCGTAGCTCTTACCTATCCAATTCCGCTGCATCAGTTTTACAGGCTCAGGCCAGCCCGATAGCTTGTCCAGGGCGTCGAGGAGTTCATCGGCATACTCGGTGATGCGAATAAACCACTGTGGTATTTCCCGCCGCTCTACTTCGGCTCCAGAACGCCAGCCTCGACCATCGATTACCTGTTCATTAGCAAGTACTGTTTGGTCTACAGGGTCCCAGTTAACGGTCGCCATTTTTTTGTAGACCAACCCTTTTTCATAAAGCCGAGTAAAAAACCATTGTTCCCATCGATAGTACTCGGGAGAGCAAGTTGCAAGCTCGCGGTCCCAGTCATAGGCAAACCCCAACCGCTGCAGTTGCTTACGCATCTCCGCTATATTGCCTTTTGTCCAGGTTGCAGGTGCCGCTTTCTGCTGGATTGCTGCGTTCTCTGCCGGCAAGCCGAAGGCATCCCACCCCATGGGTTGAAGTACATTCTTCCCGAGCATTCGTTGATATCGCGCGATGACATCGGCAATGGTGTAGTTGCGAACGTGCCCCATGTGTAGCTTACCGCTCGGGTAAGGGAACATGGCCAGGCAGTAAAATTTCTCCTGCGTCGTATCAGCCTGAACCGAGAATGTTTTTTTCGAGAGCCACGCGGCTTGGGCTTCTGTTTCTAAGGTCTCTGGATGGTATTCGGCTGAGCTCATTGGGTACGACGTCTAGGTTGTTGAATAAAACGCCGTACAGTTTATCAGTATCAGCCACGCTGGCGCTTTGCTTTTATGCCGATAAATAAAGGAAAAAGTAGGCTTATCAATAAAACGGGCACACTCCCGAAGCGAGCAAAGGGCGTTAGTCCCTCGCGGGGTGTGACCTGACCTTCGAGGGTCGCTCGCTCGAATTGTGGGAGTTTCCCGACAATACCACCTCGCTCATCAATGATCGCAGTAATGCCGTTGTTGGCGCCACGTATCAACTGCTTTTGAAGTTCAAGCGCACGATAGCGAGCCATTTGGAAGTGCTGATGAGGCCCATGGCTTGAGCCGAACCACGCGTCATTCGAGATAGTGATTAACAGGTTGGATGACTGTGAGCCCTTGGCAACGAAGTCCGGATAGACAATCTCGTAGCAAATAAATGGCGCTAGGGGTCCAATGCTGCTTGAGAGCGGGAATTGCCCCGCATCACCTTTTGAGAAATTGGACATGGGCAGGTCGAAAAAGTCGATGACGCCTCTGAGACTGTCTTCAAGAGGCACAAACTCACCAAATGGCACCAATTTCTGCTTGTTGTAGGTTTGGGAAGACTGGCCCACCGAAACAATGCTATTGAAGCGGTCGTTTCCCGTGCGAGTAGGCATGCCTGTGACGATGGTACCGTCATTGCCTTTCGCTATGCGTCTGAGTTCCGACACATAACCAGGCGCCTGATCGAAGTAAAAAGGGAGGGCGCCTTCTGGCCAGACCACAAGATCAGACGACGGTGCGTGAGCCTGTGCATGTTCGAGGAAATCATTTAGCAGGAGCGGGGCGTTGGTTCGATCCCAGGTGTCTTCGAGTGCGATATTGGGCTGGTAGATAGCGACTTTGCGTGCTTCGCCGGTTGGCTGTGTCCATTGAGCAGAACCCAGTACATAGCCCGTACCTGCGACCGATACAATCCACGTAGCCAGAGCGATGCCGCGCGATACGTTCCTGTGGACGATGAGCTCCGCCATTGCCGCGGCTGTGATTGCGATAAGGGAGGATACGCCAAGCACACCTATGACAGGCGCCCAACCCGCCAATACAGTATCCAGCGCCGTATATCCCGCAAATAGCCAGGGAAAGCCTGTTAGTAACCACGTTCGAAGCCATTCGAAAACCACCCAGAGGCAAGCGAATAAAGCAATGCGCAATCCTGTCTGGGTGGGCCTTAGCAGCGAGAAAAAAGCGGCTTGGATGGCGAATAAGAGCGCCAGTCCAGCGCAAAAAAACGTCGTTAACGTGAGCGCTAAAGCCAATGGTGCGTGACCGTAGACATTGATGCTGACATACACCCAAGAGACGCCAGCACCGAAGAACCCAAGGCCGTAACACCACCCTAGCAGCAGGCTCTGGCGCCACGATTGACCCGTCAGCGCAATGGCGAAGGTGGTTATACTGACTAGCGACAGGAGTTTTAGATCGAAGGGAGCCAGTCCCAGAGTGAAGAATGAACCTGCCAGGAGGCAGAGCAATGCGCGACCAGCAAGACTCTGCAAGATCATGACTTAGCCTTTTGGCAGGACCGTGACGCGCAGACTGTTGAGTTTGCGTTGATCTGAATTAATAACGCGGAATTCGAACCCGTCAAAATCAATGGTTTCATTGCGCGTCGGTAGTCGACCGAAGGCTTGCAGTACAAGACCTCCTATGGTGTCGAACTCTTCATCGCTAAAATCGACATCGAATGCTTCATTGAAGTCTTCCACTGGCGTTAATGCCTCCACGAAGTAACTGTCCTCAGTCAATTTGCGAATGTGGATTTCTTCGTCTGTGTCGGTTTCATCTTCGATTTCCCCGACGATTTCCTCTAGGACATCTTCAATCGTGACGAGACCCGCGACACCGCCATATTCATCAATGACGATCGCCATGTGGTTGCGCGCCTGTCTAAATTCTCTTAGCAGCACATTGAGTCGTTTGCTCTCTGGGACGATGACCGCCGGTCGGAGAAGCGCGGATATGTCGAAGTTTGCATCCGGATTAAGGACGAAGGGCAGTAGGTCCTTTGCTAGCAAAATACCCAGCACGTCATCCGTACCCTCTCCAACTACCGGGTAACGCGAGTGTCCGGTATGAATGATTTGAGGCAGTACCTCTTCGAGTGTTGCACCGGCGCGAATTACCACCATTTGAGCGCGGGGGATCATTACATCTCGCGCCTGCATTTCGCCTACCGTCAGGGCGCCTTCCATAATGGTTTTCGCGTCTTCATCGATGACCTCATTTTCAGCAGCGAGCTGGAGTAGGCCCTCAAGATCAGCGCGCGTGTAGGGCGTACCTGTCACCATCTGAGTCAGACGGTCAAGCCAAGAGCGGTCGTCGGTATCGTTATTTCTTGAGTCGTGAGTGTTCATTTGATGTTGAGTGTCTCAAGCGTTGTAGGGATTTGGAATGGCTAAACCATCCAGTTTTTCAATTTCAAGCGCTTCCATGATCAGTGCGTCACTGTCATCAATGTGGTCGTACCCCAATAAATGAAGCACGCCGTGGATCGTAATATGAGCCCAGTGATGTTCTCTCGGTTTTGCTTGTTCCGCTGCCTCACGGTTGATGACGTCATCACATAAAATGAGATCGCCGAGCAGACCGGTCCGATGAAGCAGATCGTCATCGACGGGAAATGAAAGGACGTTAGTCTCGGTGTGCTTGTCGCGGTAGCGAGAATTGAACTGAATCATTTCATCACTGCTGACCAGCTGGATACTCATTTCGGCGATGTTATCGATCGGTCTGCCTGAGTGATTGCCGCTAAGCGCAGACATCACCCATGTCCGAAGGCTCTTATCTTCCGGCGCATCGGCCGTATTGCGATTGATATGAACAGTGACTTTCATTATCGCTGCTCCTCAGTGCCTGCCATGATCGCATCGTGCTCTTCGTACGCATTAACGACGCGCTGCACCAGGGGATGACGAACCACATCTTTTTTTCCAAACCAGGTGAAAGAGACCCCGTCTACGCCTTCGAGCACTTGAGTGGCGTGGATCAGACCCGAGGGTTGACCTCTCGGCAGATCGATTTGTGTTGCGTCACCGGTAATCACGGCAGTTGACCCAAATCCTAACCGCGTTAGAAACATCTTCATCTGCTCGCGGGTCGTATTTTGAGCCTCATCTAGGATAATGAAGGCATTGTTCAAGGTGCGACCACGCATGAAGGCCAGGGGTGCCACCTCGATGACATTGCGTTCAATGTATTTGGCGACCGTTTCGAATCCCAGCATTTCGTAAAGCGCGTCGTAGAGTGGTCTAAGATAGGGGTCCACTTTTTGGGTCAGATCGCCGGGTAGGAAGCCAAGTCGCTCACCCGCCTCGACTGCAGGACGAACCAATAAAATACGTTTAACGTCCTCTTCCAGCAGTGCTTGAACGGCGCAGGCCACGGCAAGGTAGGTTTTTCCCGTGCCTGCGGGGCCTATCCCGAAGTTGAGATCGTGCTTTTGTATATCTTTGATATAACTGATCTGGCTATGACCGCGAGGCTTGATGGTGCCGCGCTTTGTCTTAATACCTTTGACGACTGTAGCGTCCGAGGTGGTCGGTGCCGACTGTAGAAGCTCAAGATCCGCCTGCTGGAGCTGCAGGTGAATGGTCTCGGGGCTCAATCGGACGCCCTGAGTTACATCGCGGTAAAGTTTCTTAAGTAGACGCTCGCTCGACTCGCGCGCCGCATCCGGGCCGGACACTCGAATTTTGTTACCTCGATTGCTAATGGATACCCGCAATCGGTCCTCGATGAGCTTGAAATGGGCGTTCAAATTCCCGCAAAGCAGTGCAACATGCTTCGCGTCTTCAGGCTCTAGGGAAAATGAAGAAGATGTAATGTCCTCCCGACTGTCAGGCTCGGGAGGTGTCGGGTCAATGTCCAAGGACTGTTTGGCCGCTCATATGGTTGTGGGCAGGTGAAGATACTTATCTTTGCGGTCATGTCAACTCAGAAGCACACCTCTGAGTGAGTTCGGGAGCGCCTCGAGGATCTCCACAGTCGCAAACTCACCGATGAGGTCATGATCCAAGCACGAGAAATTGACGACGCGATTGTTCTCCGTTCGACCCGCCAACTGTCCCGGATCTTTTTTGGATACGCCTGTGATTAGTATTCGCTGTGTTGTACCCACCATGCTACGACTGATCGTCATGGCTTGTTGGTTGATGCGTGTTTGAAGCAGCTGTAAGCGCTTTTTCTTCACATCCTCGGGCGTTTCATCGACGAGATCAGATGCTGGTGTCCCTGGTCGCGCGGAGTAAATAAAGCTAAAGGAGGTATCGAAGCCAATGTCTTCTATCAACTTCATGGTCGCGAGGAAATCCTGTTCGCTCTCACCGGGGAAACCGATAATAAAGTCGGACGATAGCGATATGTTTGGCCGAATGGCTCTCAAGGCCCGAATTTTTGATTTGTACTCAATGGCAGTGTGACCGCGTTTCATCGCCATCAAGATACGGTCAGACCCGCTCTGCACTGGCAGGTGAAGGTGGTCCACCAAAGCGGGGATATCGCGATAGCACTCGATGAGTGCGTCGCTGAACTCGACAGGGTGCGACGTGGTGTACCGAATTCGCTCAATGCCCGGAACTAAATTGACCAGGCCCAGCAACTCGGCGAAATCCACAATGTCGCCTAAGTGGTTTTCACCTCTGTAGGCATTTACGTTCTGGCCCAGCAGGTTGACCTCTTTGACCCCTTCGCTCGCCAAGTGCGCGATCTCGGCAATGACGTCATCGACAGGGCGCGAAACCTCCTCGCCTCGTGTGTAAGGAACAACACAGAACGTGCAGTACTTACTGCAGCCTTCCATAATTGACACGAAGGCGGTTGCGCTATCACTTGACGGTTGTGGTAGACGATCAAATTTCTCAATTTCGGGAAACGAGATATCAACCACAGCGCTGTCGCACTCGTTGCGAGTCTCCAGCATCTCCGGTAGCCGATGCAGTGTTTGTGGGCCAAAAATAAGATCTACGTAGGGCGCGCGATCGCTGATGGCCTCACCCTCTTGACTCGCCACGCAGCCGCCCACTCCAATCACTACCTCCGGTCGCTCCGCCTTAATCGCTTTCCAGCGGCCGAGCTGATGGAAGACTTTCTCTTGCGCCTTCTCTCGAATGGAGCAGGTATTTAGAAGAAGGACATCGGCTTCCTCAGCGTTGTCGGTTCGCTCCATACCATGGCTTTCCTTAAGAAGATCGCCCATGCGTGCGGAATCGTACTCATTCATCTGACAGCCATGAGTTTGGATGAAGACTTTGGATAGCGTTTTTGTGCTCAATTGCGTGTGCTCGACCGGTGAGTAACGCGCTATTATACCTTCGTAGTGAGGGAATTGATCTCCCCACAAGCCTTTCGAATTTTGGCAAAAGTGGTAGCATCGCGCGCCCACATCGGAACAACATGAGTACTATGTCAAACCAACCAGTTTACAAAATCATTTTTCACAACGGTAAACAGATCTTTGAGGTCTATGCCAAACATATTTACCAGAGCGATATGTGGGGCTTTGTGGAAATTGAGGAGATGCTGTTTGGAGAGCGCTCGGCGATTTTGGTCGATCCGGGAGAAGAGAAGCTAAAGTCTGAGTTCTCTGGTGTAAAGCGAAGCTATATCCCGATGCAATCCATCATTCGCATCGATGAAGTAGAGAAGCAGGGTGCCGCTAAGGTCAGCGAGGGCGGAGATTCTGGCAAAATTGCGAACTTCCCACTAGCGCCCAATATGTCATCAACCGCATCCTCAGAGGACTGAGTCTAGGGTAGGCGAGCAGTGATAATGGCTCGCCTCGGTGCTGGGTGGCCCTCTACAGTCTTGTTATGGTCATTGCTGTCTAAAAAGTTCGACAGAGAATAGAACGTCATCCATTCAGTTGAGCGTTGCTCTGCCACCGTAGTCTGATTCAGGTCAACGAGCTCGACATCAATAAAGCCCGTCTTGCTCATCCACTTCATTAACGCTGCCGGGCTTGGCAAAAACCACACGTTACCCATACGGGCATAGCGATCCGGGGGAACAAAAACGGTATCCTCACCACCTTCTACCACCAATGTTTCCAAGACTAGCTGCCCTCCTGGGGCCAATGTGTCGCGAAGATCTGTTAAGTGGTCCATGGGCGATCGCCGGTGGTAAAGCACGCCCATGGAGAAGGTGGTATCGAAAGATTTCAGCTTCGGCGGCAACTGCTCGAGTGCCAACGGCAGCACATGCACTGAATCGATATTTAGGTAATGCTGAATCGCTTTGAACTGCAGCACGAATAAAGGTGTCGGATCAATGCCAATAACTTCTGCGGCCCCAGCACCTTTCATCCGCCAACAGTGATAACCACTGCCACAACCGACGTCCAGTACGCGGCGTCCCTCAAGCGGATCAATGGCCCCCGAGAGTCGATCCCATTTAAAGTCCGATCGCCACTCGGTATCGATATCCACACCGAACAGCGAGAACGGTCCTTTGCGCCACGGGTGCAAGCTACGTAACGCGTCTTCTAGTTCCCGACGCGTGCCGTCATCCACTTGGCCCGATGCAGTGATAGCATTTGTATCAAGGTCGATTGTCTCGGCTTTGAGTGATGGTAGAGCGGCGAGGGCGGCTCGCCATCGAGGCAGGTCACCAAATCGCTTCTCGGACATACTCCGAGAAAATTGATCGGGCATTTGCCGACGCCAATCACGAAGGGCGCTGTCCTCCCATCGGCGTTCGAAAGCCTCAATATCGGCGATGAGCTCTGGCGGTGTGTTGAGCATGTCAGGCAATGGCGATGAATGAGGCGAAATTGAGGCACTGGAACCAAACACTGGAGCGCGAAAAACCCGCATCCTGAAGGCGCTGGGTGTGTATCGCGGCGGTCTCGGGAATCAGTACGTTTTCAATGGCATCTCGTTTCTGAGCAATTTCGAGGCTGGAATAGCCTTGAGATCGTTTGAAGTCGTGATGTAGGTCGATCATCAGCGCATTCATATCAGGGTCAGGTAATGACAGCTTTTCCGACAATATGAGTAACCCGCCGGGCACCAGTGCCTGCCGAATCTTGGTTAACAAGGGTAATCGTTGGTCGATGGGAATAAATTGAAGCGTGAAGTTCATTATGACCACACTGCTAGACCGCAATTCCATTGTTGTCACATCGTCGAGATGCCAGGTGATGCCCGAATCTATGTCCTGAGCTTTTTTGATCATTGCCGGCGAGTTATCGACACCAATGAGATAACAATCGCGGCCGTCAAGCGCCACTTCGACAGAGCGAATTGACTCGCCCAGTGAGCAGCCCAAATCATAGATATGGGTCCCTGCGCGCGCGTATTGCTCGCTTAAGATCCCGCTCATCCGAACCACGGTTCCATAGCCTGGTACGGAGCGCTGGATCATATCGGGAAAGACATCGACAACTGCGTCATTGAAGCTGAATGTCGAGGGTTCAGCGATAAGTTCAGCGAACAGCGTGTCTCTGTGGTTGTCGGTTGCTTTGTTTGTCATAAGTGATCGGTAATTTAGCCCAATTCGAATATTATCAGGCATTTAAGGGAGTTCGCCCTTACCGTATAATTCTGCCTCGTTTTTTCACTGAAAGAGTCCCCGATGCTAGAGCAACTGTCTGTCCTCCCTCCCGACCCAATTCTTGGACTTGCCGCCGCCTGTCGTGCGGATCCAAATCCGAACAAGATCGATCTGACAGTTGGTGTTTACATGGATGAAGAGGGTATATGCCCCGTGTTTGAGGCGGTCAAGAAAGCCCAAGCAGAGCTCGTGGCAGAAGAGGTCACTAAGGCTTATCTGCCGGCGGCGGGCGATGTGGCCTACCTAACGGGTATGAAAACGCTGGTGTTTGGCGACGAGCTCGCGGGTGATGGAACGCATATTACGGCTGTTCAGACGCCCGGCGGCTGTGGTGCTCTCCGCATTGCGTCAGAGGTGCTAGCTGCGGCATCACCTGATGCCACCGTTTGGATCAGTAATCCCACATGGCCGGTTCACATTCCGTTGATGGGATCGGTGGGCTTGAAGTTCGCTACCTACAGTTACTACGACCCCACCTCTCACGGCGTTGATTTTGAGCATATGGTTGAGGATCTGAAGGACGCCCGGTCTGGTGATGTGGTCTTGCTGCACGGCTGCTGTCATAACCCGTCGGGCGCAGACCTTACGCTCGAGCAGTGGTCGGTGATTGCAGATATGGCCATCGAGCAAGGGTTTACCGTTCTTGTGGATCTAGCGTATCAAGGGATGGGCAAGGGACTTACTGAAGATGTTGCCGGCTTGCGATTGTTAGCCGGTCGATTGGGTGAGTTGATTGTCGCCGCCTCCTGCTCAAAGAACTTTGGGCTGTATCGGGAGCGCACCGGTGTCGCGCTTTTCTTTGGTAAAGACACGCAAACAGCGGCGGCCACGCAAAGCCACGGCCTGGGAGCGGCTCGGCGCGTTTACTCCATGCCACCCGCGCATGGAGCCTTGCTCGCAGGACGTGTTTTAAGCACACCCTGCCTGCGTCAGTCGTGGGAAGCGGAGCTCTATCAGATTTGTCGACGTATGATTTCACTGAGAACACAGTTTTCCGACAAGTTATCGGCAAAAACCGATAAAGACTTCTCATTTATCGCTAAAGAAAACGGTATGTTCTCCTTCCTGGGCTTGTCTATTGAACAAGCGCAGAGTCTGCGAAAAGATCGCGGTCTATACATGCTGGATTCTTCGCGAATTAACGTCGCGGCATTGAATCAGCGGAACATGGACATTGTTGTCGAGGCTGTAGCATCCGTTTTGTAGGGTCAGCCCTCTAGTTCGATTAATCGCTCGAGCGCTGCATCGAGCGACTCACCGACTTGCGCGAGTTGCTCGAGTGTTTTGCCGACCTCCGCAGAACCTCCGTTAAAAAAGCTGGCGCTACTCGTCGTCGTTTCCAGCAGGACCTGCTCTTCCTCCAATGAAGCTATCAGTGCGGGCAGTTCTTCGAGTTCACGTTGCTCCTTATAACTGAGTTTTCGTTTCCGTAACGCTGGCTGTGAGGCAGGCTTTTCATCAGGCTGATTGCTTTGCTTGGATGCTTTCGTTGCACCCCGTGCTTCGCCGACAGTGCTGAGAAGGGTCCCGCCCCTGGCTTCCCAGTCGGAAAAACTACCTGCTTGCTCCTCGACATTTCCCTGCTCGTCGATGACCAGGAGACTGGTCACGACTCGGTCCATGAAATCCCGGTCGTGACTCACGAGGACGACAGTTCCGGAGAACTCAAGCAGCACTTCCTCAAGCAACTCAAGCGTCTCAATATCGAGGTCGTTTGTGGGTTCATCCAGTACCAGTAAATTTGCAGGCTGTGTGAAGAGCTTTGCCAAAATAGCTCTATTTCGCTCCCCGCCAGACAGTACTTTTGTAGGTGCTCTCACTCGGTCTGGTGAAAACAGGAAGTCACCCAAGTAACCAATCGCATGACGTTTTTTACCGTCAATCTCAATGAATTCCTGACCCCCACAGATGTTGTCAATCAGCGTTCCATTTGGGTCCAAATGGCCTCTTAGCTGATCCGAATAGGCGACCTGCAGCTTCGTGCCCGTTTTGACGTGTCCTGTCGATGGCTCGATATCACCTAAAAGCATCTTGATGAGGGTTGTTTTCCCCACCCCGTTTCGACCGACAATGCCGACGCGATCGCCGCGTTGGATAATGGTGCTGACACCGGAAATGATAGGCCGGTCATCGTAGGTGACAGAGGCGTCCTTAACCTCTGCAACCAGCTTCCCAGAGAGCGTTGCGTTTTCTAACGAGATGTTTGCTTTACCTACTTGGCCTCGTCGAGCGGCCTGGTCCTCGCGCATGGCTTTGAGCCGCCGGACACGTCCCTCATTACGTGTTCTCCGGGCCTTGATGCCCTGACGGATCCAAGCCTCTTCTTGAGCCAGCTTTTTGTCGAAGAGCGCGTTTGCCGTTGCTTCCGCCGCCAGCTGTTCAGCTCGATGCTTCAAAAAGTCTCGGTAGTTGCCCTCCCAGAGCGTCAGTCGGCCTCGATCTAACTCTCCAATTCGGTTGGCAATGGCCTGGAGAAATCGCCGGTCGTGCGTAATAAGCACGATGGCGCCATTAAAGTTTTGAAGTTGCTGCTCAAGCCAAATAATCGTGGGGATGTCCAGGTGGTTCGTTGGCTCGTCTAGTAGTAAGACATCAGGCTCTGACACGAGTGCGCGAGCAAGCGCGACGCGTCGGCGCCATCCGCCTGAGAGTTCTTGCAGCTTATCGTGGCCATCGAGACCGAGCTGCGACAGTGTTGTCTCTACTCTATTTTGAAGCGACCAGCCGTCATGGGTGTCCAGCGCTTCCTGAATCTGGGACATCCGTGCTAAATCGCTCTCGGTCTCTGCACCCAGAAGTTCCGCATAGGCAACCAGCAGCTCACCGACCTCGTCGAGACCTCCAGCCACCCAGTCAAAGACCGTGGAATCCCCCTCTACGGGTAACTCTTGCTCTAACCGGGCGAGTTTTACCGTGGGATCCAGCCATCGCTCTCCGTCATCCAGCTGCTGTTCACCTGTTAGCACTCTAAACAGAGTCGTTTTCCCGACACCATTCCGACCTAACAGCCCCAGTCTCTCTCCTTTCGCAATAGTGAGATCAAGGTTATCGAGCATGACTTGAGTGCCGAAATGCAGTTCGGCATTACTCAAACGCAAGAGCGTCATAGGGAGTACTCCTTTAAAGAAGCAAGAGTGTACTTCAGTCCCCGATTTACCTGTCGATTTTGTTAAACTAGCGCCGTCGTTTAGGGGGGCAAAATGACAACAGCAGTTTTTAATGACGATGACAAACTGATCGGCCGATGGCTGACACTTTGTGCAGCGACCATTTTCGGCATGATTTTGCTTGGTGGTGTTACCCGTCTTACCGAGTCGGGTCTTTCCATGGTTGATTGGCGCCCGATCATGGGAGTGATTCCACCCCTATCGACCGATGACTGGGTGTACCTCTTCGATCAATACAAGCTTTATCCTGAATATCAGCTGGTCAATGCAGGCATGTCTTTGGCCGAGTTTAAGCAGATTTTCTGGTTCGAATACTTGCATCGCATGCTGGGCCGTTTGATTGGACTGATGTTTTTTATCCCGCTTATGGTGTTTCTATGGACGGGTAAAGTGCGCGCGTCACTCAAACCCCACTTATTCACGCTCCTGTTTTTAGGCGGATGTCAGGGACTCATGGGTTGGTACATGGTCCAAAGTGGCCTGATCGATCGCCCCGATGTATCTCAGTATCGTCTGACAGCCCATTTGGGTCTGGCGATCGCCATCTATGCCTATATTGTATGGTTGGCCATTGGTTTGTTTTCTCCCGAGAGGCAGCAGCGAGAGGGGGCCACGACCAGTGTCTTCAGCATTATTGGGCTCGTTTATCTAATGATTCTCAGTGGTGGGTTTGTGGCGGGAACGAATGCGGGACTGTCTTTCCCCACTTGGCCATTGATGGGAGATAGTTTTATCCCGCCAGCGCTCTATAGAGACGGTATTACCTCAGCTTTCGAGCAGGTTACGACAATACATTTTAACCATCGCATGCTGGCTTACGTTACGGGTGTGGTGCTCATCTTTGCCGCTTTGCGTGGTTTGATAAGATGCGGGGATACGCGACTTAGGTTGGCGAGCATACTAATGCTCACAGCCGTCTGCCTCCAGATTGTTTTAGGTATTTCTACTGTGCTCTCGCATGTTGATATCACGATTGCCGCGGGCCATCAGAGTGGCGCAGTGGTGCTACTGACTACCGTTCTTTTTTGGGTGCATTGCCACCGAACTTCCTGCGCTGTCTGAGTTATTTATCGAGTGACGTGTTGCCACCAGCGATCTGTTTGGTGGGGCTATAACTCGCCGCCGGCACTGGTGTCGCGGCTCCCTGTGTCAAAAAAATGTCACCTCGTTACTGCGGGAGGTCTCAATCCGCGTTATAAAAGCGTTTGAAAGCGACACATTGAGACAATCAGGCGTTAGTAAAGTGATACTTGGCTCACACTTTTTCGTGTTGTAGTCATGAAAAGTGACCTATTTAACAGATACTTAGCGTTCCAGGCAGTCACTATTAAGGGCTGGTTTTTCGGGTCGAGAGTGTTCGGCCGTTGCGAGTTGCCTGCGACGTAGTGTTGTTAAGCAACTCACGGTTAGCTGAGGGGGAAGGTTGGAAAACGATGCCATGACAAGTGAGGGAGTTGTTGACTCTGCGAAAAGCAGCGGAGAGGCGCTTGTCACTTGTTTACAGCGAATTGCGCATCACCATCGAGCTCCCGCGACGCTGCAATCGCTAACGGCCGGCCTGCCGACCACGTTGAGTGACTTTACACCTGACCTATTGGTGCGCGCAGCTAAGCGAGCTGGACTCAAGGCGCGCTTACAGTCGCTGGACATCGCCCTGATTCCTGAGTCTGCGTTACCCGTGTTGGTGTTACTGAAGGGTAATCAATGTGCGGTACTGGAATCGCTGGACGATAATGACTCGGTGGGCGTATACCGACCAGAAGCTGGTCCGGAGCCCGTGGTAATGTCCATGAAGGAATTCCAAGCGGAAGCTACCGAGACAGTGCTATTTGCACGACCAAAATTCAGATTGGTGGAATCGCCCTTGGGTGCCATGGGCGTTCACAGTGATCACTGGTTCTGGTCCGCTATGGCGGAGCACAGAACACTGTATCGGGACGTTCTATTCGCCTCATTTTTCGTGAATATGCTGGCACTCTCGGTCCCTATCTTTACGATGAATGTCTATGACCGCGTAGTTCCCAATGCGGCATTCGAAACCCTGTGGGTGCTCACCATAGGCGTTTTGGTTGCACTGCTTGCTGACCTCGGGCTTCGCATAGCCAGAGGTTACTTTCTGGACTATGCCGCGCGTCGGATCGATATCTCCTTATCGGCTAGCATTTTGGAAAAGACGTTAGGTATGCGGCTTGAACATAAGCCGGCTTCAGTGGGCTCGTTTGCGGCGAATCTGAGGTCATTTGAGTTTTTGAGAGACTTTACAACCTCCGCCACGTTAACGGGCCTGATCGACATACCTTTCGCACTGATTTTCGTCGCGGTGATTGCTTGGATTTCACCGATTATGCTGTTGCCGATTGTCGTTGGTATCGCATTCCTATTGATCATCACCATGCTTGTACGTCCACGATTGGAGAAGCTCACTGAGACCAGCTACGCGGCCGGTGCTCAACGCAACGCGACATTGATTGAGACCTTGTCGGGCCTGGAGACGCTTAAGGCGATGGGCGCTGAGTCAATCATGCAGCGACAGTGGGAGGAGGCGACTCGATTTTTGGCCAGCCAAAATCTGCGTGCCCGCAACCTCAACCTTCGTCTGACCCAGAGTAGCTCGACGGTACAGCGCATCGTTCAGCTATCGGTCATTGTGGTTGGGGTTTATTTGATTGCTGACGGAAAGCTCAGTATGGGCGGCATGATTGCTTGCATGCTTCTGTCAACGAGAGCTGTGGGTCCGTTCGCCAAGTTGGGCTCGCTGCTGACGCAATTTCAAAATGCGCAGGTGGCTATGAAGTCACTAACGGCACTCTTTGATACGCCGAGTGAGTATCAGGATGAGAAGGCCTTCATTTCTCGAGACACATTCGAGGGTGCGTTTGAGTTTAAGAATGTCAGCTTCAGGTACCCGAATGCAGGGTTAAATTCTCTGCAACAGGCATCGTTCAAGGTTGCTGCCGGCGAGCATATCGCGGTACTCGGTCGTGTGGGTTCTGGTAAATCAACGATTGCAAAGTTGGCGCTCGGACTGTTTGAAGCGACCGATGGCGAGATTCGGATTGATGGCGTTGATATTAGGCAGCTGGATCCGCGTGAGTATCGAGGGTCAGTAGGGTATGTGCCCCAAGACGTTACGCTGTTCACTGGCACATTAAGAGACAACATAGCGCTTGCTAGGCCGGGGATTACCGATGCGCAGCTCATAAAGGCCACCGAACGAGCGGGGATTGCTGAGTGGGTAAATCGACATCCACTGGGTTTCGATATGCCAATTTCTGAGCGCGGAGACTCTGTGTCAGGCGGTCAGCGCAAGTGCATTTCGGTCGCCAGAGCACTGGTGACTGAGCCTTCTATTCTTATTATGGATGAGCCGACGGGTGGCACCGACCAGAGTACTGAGCGAGCGATCATCGAGAACTTAAAGGCCTACATGGAAGGGCGGACTTTAATTGTGGTGACTCACCGTAACTCATTGTTGGCTCTAGCGGACCGCATCCTCGTCATTGATGCGGGAAAGGTGGTCGCGGATGGTCAGCGCGATGCTGTTATTTCAGCCCTTCGAGAAGGAAAGATTGGGAGAGCAGATGCCTGATCAAGACGCTATAAAGATGGGCGCTTATCGCAATTGGAGCGAACTCTCCGATGAGGCGATTCTCGAGCAGGAACCGACGACAGCGCGACGACTCGTCTACGGTGTGCTCGCAGCACTCACGTGTCTCCTCGTGTGGAGTGCATTCGCGGGTATAGATACGGTCACCCGAGGGACGGGTAAAGTCATTCCTTCGAGCCAAGTTCAGATTATCGGATCTCAAGATGGCGGCGTGGTTCAGCAAATTCTCGTTTCAGAGGGACAGTTTGTCGAGCGCGGGCAAGTCTTACTGCAGCTTGATAGAACACGATCACAAGCCTCGCTGGGCGAGAATCAGGCGGAGCTTCAGGGCCTTGAAATACGTGCATTGCGCTTGGATGCGCTGGTATCTGAGCAAGAATTCCTGCCCGATGCGTCTATGCTCGAGCTGGCGCCTCAGGTGGTGGCCGAGGAGTTGGAGCTTTTTCAAACAAGTCGCGAGGAACTCGACACACAGGTACTAATCGCAGAGCGCCAGAAGCGTCAAAGAGATGAAGAGCTTCTGGAGCTGATAGCCAAGCGAGACCAGCTTGTGACGGAGGTATCTTTGGCCCGCAGCGAACTTGAAGTGACGCGCCCTCTGATTGAATCAGGTGCGGCATCTCAAGTTGAAATTCTTCGACTCGAGCGCGAGGTGAATCGTGCAAGTGGTGAATTGAGGCAAGTCAGAGCAGGTATTAGACGTTTGGAAGAGGCGGTGCGAGAGGCATCGAACAAGATTGAAACGGTTCGTCTTGAATTTTTGAATGCCACGCGCGAAAAGCTTGCAGAGACCTACACGCGGATTTCTGCTCTATCCCAGGCCGGCGAAGGGCTCAGCGACCGAGTTAATCAAACAGAGGTCACTGCGCCTGTGGCTGGGACGATCAAGCAATTACATTACAATACGGTGGGTGGGATCGTGCTAGCCGGCCGAGATATTGTCGAGCTGGTTCCCGCCGACGATACCTTGCTCCTAGAGGTCCGTCTCAAACCTCGTGATATCGCGTTCATTGCGCCGGGTCAGGAGGCCAATGTGAAGTTCTCCGCTTATGACTTTGTGGTTTATGGGGGTATCAAGGGCACTATCGAACAGATTGGTGCGGATACTCTTATCGACAATAGCGACGAGCCTTATTACGAGGTCACGGTAAGAACTAACGAGGTCGATTTTGGACCACAGCAACCGATCATTCCCGGTATGACGGTTGACGTAGATATTCTCACTGGTCGGAAAACAGTCCTTTCCTACCTAATGAAACCGGTGCTCCGAGCTCAACAACGCGCATTGTCGGAGCGTTAATGTCTAATACGATCTTAACCCTGTCGGAGGAGCCGGCTGCTCGCTGGGTTGAGGCGCTCGATCCTGTCGTACTGAGATCGTCGATTACTGGTGTGCGAATCACGTCCTCGGTTACTTACTGGCTGGACTTTTCAACACTGGATTTTGATGAGGCCCTGTCGTTTATCGACCGCATCGTCGTGGCAAACGACGCCGTTCCGATTGTGTGTATGGTTCCGTTTCCAAAGGACGAGGATGCATTCGCCCTCCTTGCCCGGGGTGCGCGCGGTTATTGCCACGTTGCGGCGGCACCGGCACAGCTGCGCCTGGTTGCTGACACGGTTAAGAATGGTGGTTTTTGGTTGCCGGCGTCGCTATTGCGCAGAGTCATGGCGAGTGCTGGCGGCTTGGTTTCACAGATTTCGGCGCGAAAGTCAGTGTCTCTGGATGATCTGACAAAGCGCGAGCGTCAAGTCGCTCAAGCGGTTTCTGATGGACTGAGTAATCGGGAAATTGCAGAGCGTTTGAGCATCTCTGAACGCACTGTCAAAGCTCGGCTGACGTCAGTTTTTCAAAAAGTGGACGTTCGTGATCGAGTTCAATTGGCGTTATTACTGCGTGGAGGTCCCGCATGAATTTGCGCCTAAATTTTCTGAAAGTCTGCCCTTTGGTCTCTATTGTCGACACAGGCGATATGGGACCTTACAACTGCGAAATTGAAGCATATTGGGGTCATATCGCGTGATTGGCATTGTCACATCGCTGGTAGGTAGCGCAACTCTCGTCTCTGAGGACGGAATCTCGCGTGCTATTCGAGTAGGTGATGACGTTCAGCAGGGCGATGTGGTTATCACAGCATCGGGTGCCTCGATTGAAATTCAGAGCCCGGGCGATATCCCGTTTGTTATTCCAGAAAACACTGAATTTTTACTGAATGACGAGCTGTTTGGTGACGGCGTCGTCAGCTCCGAAGCGGAAGTTGCTGATGAAACAGTCGCCGGCCTTTTAGAGGCGCTTGAAGCTGGCACCGATTTACTTGATGCCCTCGAGGCTCCAGCGGCTGGAGCGCCGGGCGGAGCAGGCAATGAGGGTCATGGGTTCGTCCGACTTGGAAGAATTGGGTATGGTCTGGACGAGGAAGAGACCGAAGTAGAGGATGAGGCTGACACCGATGAAGAGTTAGGGGGTAACCCCATAACGAGTGGTTCTGACGTGGGGCCTGAGCCTGAGCTCGAGCCTGAACCGGAGCCCGAGCCTGAGCCAGAACCTGAGCCCGAGCCAGAACCCGAGCCCGAGCCTGAGCCGGAGCCAGAACCTGAGCCTGAACCCGAGCCTGAACCTGAGCCCGAGCCAGAACCCGAGCCCGAGCCCGAGCCCGAGCCCGAGCCAGAACCGGAGCCTGAGCCTGAGCCAGAACCGGAGCCAGAACCAGAACCCGAGCCCGAACCGGAGCCCGAACCCGAGCCTGAGCCTGAGCCAGAACCTGAGCCCGAGCCTGAACCCGAGCCTGAACCCGAGCCCGAACCGGAGCCTGAACCTGAGCCGGAGCCCGAGCCTGAGCCTGAACCGGAGCCCGAACCGGAGCCAGAACCGGAGCCTGAA
>JAACDF010000223.1 GCA_009937065.1 Gammaproteobacteria bacterium
CGATGGTCAGTAGCACATAGTTTTGCGCAGCTTGTGATGCATCAAGTCCATGCTGTAGCGTGCCGATCGCAAAACCACCCAAAATATTGATAAATAGAATTAGAATTCCAGCGACGGCATCACCTCGCACAAACTTAGACGCTCCGTCCATGGCACCGTAAAAGTCAGACTCCCTAGTAACGCGATCGCGACGCTCAAGGGCTGCGTCTTGAGTAATCAAACCTGCATTTAAGTCGGCATCGATCGCCATTTGTTTACCCGGCATTGCATCCAAGGTGAAACGCGCTGTGACTTCAGAGACCCTCGTTGCGCCTTTCGTGACCACCACGAAATTGATGACGACTAGAATGGCGAATAGCACTAAACCCACGGCGTAACTTCCGCCGACAACAAACTCACCAAACGCTTGAATTACTCGACCGGCAGAGTCGGTACCGGTATGCCCGTTTAAGAGCACAACTCGAGTCGAAGCGACGTTGAGGGCCAACCTCATCAAGGTCGCCAGCAGCAAGACAGTCGGGAAAACCCCAAAATCAAGCGGCCGCGTGGCGTAAACAGAAGCCATTAGCACCATAATCGAGAGTGCGATGCTGATGGTGAATAAGAAATCCAGGGCTATGGCCGGCAACGGTAGAACAATCATTGCCAGCATCATCAGCATGACAGCAGGTGTGCCCAAACCGGAGAAAAAATTTCTGCGGTCGGCGAATTGATCTACCGCGAGAGTGCTCGTTGCCATAATCGTTTAACTCCTAAAGATACTCGGCAAACTCGCTGGGCAGCTCTACTGACTGCGGGCGAGGAATGTAATCGGTGGGGGAGGACCGACGTAAATGGAAGACATAAGCCAGAACACGCGCTACGGCGAGGAATAAAGGCCCGGGAATTTCTTCACCAATCTCTGTAGTCCCGTAGAGCGCTCTTGCCAAAGGTGGCTCTTCATAAATGGCCACATCGTGCTGTATCGCAATCGACCGAATCTGCAGGGCGATCAAATCTTGCCCCTTGGCCACGATACGAGGTGCGCCTGAGCCCTCTTGGTCATATTTCAGCGCAACCGAGAAGTGTGTGGGGTTGGTAATCACAACATCCGCGTCCGGCACGTCCTGCAACATACGCCGCTGTGATACCTCACGCTGCAGCTGCTTTATCCGCGCCTTAACCTCGGGTCGACCGTCAGTATCCTTACTCTCGTCTTTGACCTCTTGCTTGGTCATACGCATTTGCTTGTTATGGCTCCACAGCTGAAAGGGCACATCAATCGCCGCAATCAACGCGAGCGTAGCCGAGAGAAGTACGAGAGCGAGCATGATCATACTTCCTGAACGAGCAATGCCATCCATCACATCGAAGGTGATAAGTGCCATGACTTCTCGCTCAAAGTACTTGTAGACAAGAACAGCAACGCCTAGAACAAGGAAAAATTTTAACAATGCCTTTACCAGCTCAATCAAACCCTTGGTAGAGAAAATTCGACCCAGACCCTTTATGGGATCTAACTTCTCCAGCTTGAAGGCGACCGCTTCAGGACTGAACAGTAGCCCCCCCATAACAGCGGGGCCCGCAAGTGCAGCAACAACGGTAAGAAGTAAAAAAGGAGCAATCAATACGAGCGCAGAGATCATGACACCCATAAGGTGGGCAGGTACAAGCTCAGGCTGCTTTAAGAGGTCGCCCGTGGGGCTCAGAGCATCACTCATGATGGTCGTGATACCAGAAATCGCAGGACCACTGAGAATCCACAGAGCGATAGCACTGGCCAGCATAACAAGTAAAGTGTTGAGCTCTCGGGAGCGAGCAACTTGACCTTTCTTCCGCGCCTCGGTCAGCCGCTTCGCGGTCGGCTGTTCACTGCGTTCTTGCCCTGTCTGTTCTTCTGCCATATCCGCCTCTCTAGCTCAGGGCGCCCATACCACGCTCTACCGCTGAGCGAATAAGCTCGCCGAGTGCATCGATAAAGCCGGGCATGACAATGAACATAATGAGGAGACCAGCCAAAATAGTGACCGGGAACCCCACCGCAAAAATATTTAGTTGTGGTGCTGTTCGAGTAACGATGCCAAAAGCAATGTTAATCATGAGGAGCGCTGTCAAGGCTGGGAGCGCGAGTAAAATGCCTCCAGCAAACACCATTGTACCCAGAGTAACCACAGATGAGAGACTGGCTACCGGTATACCAGCAACACCAATCGGCATGAGTTGATACGACTCGATAACCGCGGCAATCAGCAACAAGTGTCCGTCTAGTGCTAAAAACAAGAGTGTCGCCAAGATGACATACAGCTGAGAAAGGACGGGCACTTGGACGCCGTTCTGTGGATCAACTGCCATAGCAAAACCAAGCCCCATGGTCATCGAGATAGCCTGACCTGCAAATACAGCTGCTCCAAAAGCAAGCTGTACCACGAAGCCCAAAATAATCCCCACACCAATCTCGCGAATAGCCATCAAAACTCCTGCTGCTGAGAGCAAAGAATCAACCTGGGGCGTGGGTATTGACGGAGCCACCAAGGCAGCTATCAAAATGGCAAACACGGCTCGGGTGCGCACGTTGAAACCCGCAGCACTGAATACTGGTGCGACTGACATCATTGCTGACAGCCTGAGAAAAGGCGCGGCAAAGAGGGTCATGCTCGTCAAGATGGTGTCAAAGGCAATTGGCATGACTCACCCCACCAAACCCGGAATTTCCAAGAACAGCCGCTCCGAAAACGTAACGATGACGCGAAGCATCCACGGGCCTACAACAAAAAGGACGACCACTAGGGCCAGTAGCTTCGGTATGAAGCTGAGTGTCATTTCTTGAATCTGCGTCGCAGCTTGAATCACGCCAATAAACAAGCCAACTGCGAGCGCCGCGCCCAGCATGGGACCGGCAAGTAGAACCGCAAGCCAAAGTGCCTCACGGCCAATATCTAAAACTGTTTCCGGACCCATGTCACATCACCTAAAGCGCAAAGCTGCTGACGAGCGTTGCCGAAATCAGGGCCCAGCCATCAATCAATACAAACAACATGAGCTTGAAGGGCAATGAGATGATGATGGGGGACAGCATCATCATGCCCATCGACATCAAAACAGCGGCTACGACTAAGTCGATCACCAAAAATGGAACAAAAAGTAGAAACCCTATCTGAAACGCTGTTTTGAGCTCGCTCGTTAAAAACGATGGGAGTAAAACAAAAAGTGGCACATCATCTCGTGTTGCGAACGCTGAATAGCCTCCAAGTTCTGCGAACATAGCGAGGTCAGATTCTCGAGTCTGAGAGAACATGAATTCGCGCAAAGGCACCTGCGCCAAATTTAAAGCCTCCTCGAACCCTAATGTGCCATCGAGATAAGGCGCTAGGGCCTCGACCCACACAAGGTCAATAACTGGGGACATGATGAACAGCGTAAGGAACAACGCGAGACCTAAAATGATTTGGTTAGACGGTGTTTGAGCCGTCCCTAAAGCCTGACGCAAAATCGCCAGCACGATCAAAATGCGAGTAAATGCTGTCATGGTAATGAGCATGGCGGGCAATAGAGTAAGCACCGTCATAACCATCAGAATTTGAATGCCCAAAGCGTACTCGGTGTTTCCATTGGGCATAGGTGATGATGTCACCAGCGGAATAGTTTGTGCTCCCGCCACACCAGGTAACAGAAACAGAAGGGCAACCGGAAGCAAAAGTCGTAGCGAGCGGATCATTGCTTTACCGCCTTCCCTGTTGCCACTTTCCACACCTCCGAAAAGCTCGGTGTTTGCTGTACTGACATTTCAACCACAGGCTTCTCAAACACATGCAGCGTGCGCACGTTGCCCGCACCCACACCTAATAAAATTTGCTGTTCCCCTACTTGCACCAGCACAGCGCGTTCTCGTTGACCGACTCCAATGCTTGATATGACACGCATGTCACCATTCAGGGTGCTGCCGACACCATTGAAACGCTTCAGCATAATCAGTACTGCCACTAGCAGCAGGATGACAACGACAAAACTCCCGACAACCTGAAGTAAATAGTCGCCAGTGAACAAACTGCTTGGAGCAATAGCGGGTGCCATCTCCTGTGCCGACAACGCGGGCGAAACCAGTAAAGCTGCGAGGGCAAGCAGGCGCATGATTAGCTCAGCTGCTCTAGACGTTCTTTTGGGCTGACAACGTCGACAAGACGAAGGCCGAACTTCCCATCGGCAGAAACCACTTCGCCTCGAGCTACGAGCGTACCGTTAATCATGATGTCCATTGGCTCAGTGACACTACGGTCAAAAGAGACCACACTTCCCGGGGTCAAAGACAATAGCTCTTTGATGGTGAGGCTCTTTCTTCCAACCTCAACCGTCATCGTTACAGGAACGTCCATCAACATATCGAGATCGATATCGCCGACAGCGGCCTGTGGCTTGTCCTCAAGTTCCTGAGGTACAGCTGTTGTTGCATCTTCGTTGCTCATGATTCGCGCTCCTTAAATTGCGTAAATTGCATGGCTTTCAATCCATCGTGTGCGCCATAGCGCCCATGGGCTATGGCACGACCGTTGAGTAATAGGGACATAGCATCAGGCTCATCAATGGGGATAGTCATACCCACCTTCATTGCCAACAGGCTTTTAATAGTCGTTTCAATGGCATCCACTGCGCCCTGAACTTCAACCTTCACATCTGGCAACGCGGCTCGGAGCTGGGGCTCCCATGTCGAGGCATCAGGGTGGTCCGGTAAGTCCCGCTTTTTGGGGACCAGGGACGTGCTGTGTGCCTCGAGCGCATCAAAAGGAACCAATAGCTTTATCTGACTCTGGTGTTCCTCTCCTGCTACCACATCGAACTCAAAGACAGCGAAGCCTTCCTCTCTCGGTATCAGCGAAAAACGGTCAGGGGTGACATCCACATATAAGTCCCCCATCTGCAGTGGCAACCGATCAACCCAAATTTCAGCCATCGTGCGGAGGAACTCGCGTGCAACGCGCTCTCCAATTCGCTGTTCAGACGGCGTTACCTTTGAGGTGAGCCTCGGTGGTGTTACGGAACCGCCACCGAAGTAGTGGTTGACCAGAAAAGACAGTGTGTCGCCCGCGACGAGTAAGTGACTCTCTGCGTCGAAAGGTCCAATCTGCGCACTAACCAGGCACAGTCGCTGAGGGAAACTTGTTAGTAAATCCTGTGCGGAGACAAATGACGAAGTTCTTGCCTCGACAGATATTTCCATATCGTAGGTCGCACTCAACGATCGCGATAAGGCCTCCGCATGGTTGCGATGAAGACCCTCAAGCTCACTCCACTTTGACAGCGTGAGTGACTCGCCGGCACTGAAGTCATGAATACGAAACTCACCATCGTCAAACCCACCATCTTGGGCGTGCTCAACCAGTGCTTCGATCTCTTCATCCGTCAGGACTGGGTCATTGTCGGCGTCTTCAACCACTCCATCCCCTATTGCGTGATATACGCTGTGAAATAAACGTCTGCGACCCGGTTTTTCTCGGTCGCACCAATGATCTCGTTAACGCGTTGAAGCGTTTCCTGTCGCAACGACTCACGGCCCTCGTACGTATTGACTTGCTCAAACTTCTTCTGATTGAAAAAGATGAGCAATCCATTTCGTATCGCGGGCGCATCGTTCTCCACAGACTTCATGTATTTTTCATCGTGCCCAACCAGTTGTACCGTCAACTGCAAATGCCGAGTCGCACCCCGGTAAGGCATGGCGATAAGCAATTCACCTATCTCCGCGTAAAATCGCTTCTTATCCGGATCGAAAACGCCCTCCATGGGTTTAAAAAGCCTGTTGGCGACTGGCTCCTCCTCTACTTGCGCGGTCGGCTGATCACCCAGACCTATCGCGGCCATTACGGCCTCGCCTGTATAGGCGCCCGCACCGTACCCAATAAGCAGGTTCAGCAGGGCCACCATTGAAACAGTAACAACGGAAAATCCTGCCTTTACTTGTGTAATCTCGTCTTCACTCACACCTATATCCTCAGTCGGCATCGCACTGTGTCGAACCGCTGATATTGAACCTGCAAGCAGCAGACCAAAGCGAAAAAAATTAATTAAATCATGTATTTAGATGGTGGAATGTGCCGAAGTCAAAACCTTGACACTCACATTCATCAACCTACAGTCTAGGCGGGAGTCTAGAAGAAGAATAATTTAGTTTTTATGACATTCTGGAGATGCAAAAGACCGACTTTAGGCAAATGTATCCAGAAGCCGACTGGGATCAACCGATAACGATATCTCCAGAGCGTCGTCATGCACCGCGTCAGTGACTGGCTCGTGATGTATTCCGGCCCGAGCAGATTGGGCATCTGCGTCGGACTGCTGGTCATTGTGGCGTTCTGATACGTCACTTTCAGTAAGCGACAGACCGGCCTGCTCCAACATCTCGCGAAGTCGAGGTAACGCGTTTTCGACCGCTTGTCGCGCTGCTAAGTTTTCAACAAAGAAACTAACCTTTGTCTCACTCCCCTCCGTCACCACTGACAAGCTCATTCGGCCCAATTCAGCGGGGTGAAGATTGATTCGCGCCTCACCACCACCTTGATTCTTGATAACCCGGACGTGAGTACTCATGTCGGTCACAAACTGAGTAACGTTTTTTGGCGTCATATCCACAATAGGCATGCTGGTGCGAGTACGAGTCGGTGCTGTTTCCAAGGCTACAGGGGAACTTGGTACCAGTGCAGGCAATCGATCGGTGTTCCGGAGTTCGGGCACGGGCACGGTGGGTGTATCTAGAAACCCACCCTCACTGGACACCCATAAATCGGGAGTGTCGAGGCCAGCAAAACCTGCGCGCAGATCATTCATCGACATGCTCAATACTGCAGGGTCGGTCTGTAGGCCCGCGTTACTATGAGAGGTGACTGCTTGCATGCGGGTTGGCTGAGATGATGGCTCTAATGTGTGCTGACCCGCATGAATCATAGACAATGTGTTGAGATCGGCATCATCCAATTCATCGCCCGTTGCAGACTGCTCATTACTAGCGGACTGCCCTGGGGTGGCCTCACTTGACTCGGGCTCGTTACCCGCGTCGTCGGTATTAGCATCAGTCGCCGTCTCAACCGTGTCACCTTCTCGCCCATCATCTTGTGACTCTGTTGTCTCCACAGGCCCTGCACCCTTGGTGGGCTCAGTACACGGCGAAGACCATCGCTGTGAACCAAACACGTCAGCAAAGGTAGCCTCAAAGTCTGATGGCGCAGTATCCAGCGGACTAGCCGGTGGTCGCGACCCTAACCCAGGGAAGGCCGATGTCAGTAGATTCGTTAGCATATTCATCATTTCTGTACTCCCTTGTCTCGCGCAGTAGTCGTCGCGTGGATCGCTTGTTTGACCGCAAATAGATCATCGAGCAGCCGCTGCGCAGCCTTCTCCTCGCTTCGATCACTTTCAAGTCGTCGCTTGTTTCGTAAGTTCTTAATGGACGCGAGCCGACGTTTAGACTCAATCCACGCCGCCTGCTGTTGTGCCAACGTCAACTCTGCCTGGCGAAGCGATAGTTGCTGCCGCCCTATGATGTCATCGAGTTCAGACAAAAAGTTACGAGCCGCTCTAAGTCTGTTGCTGTCGATATTTTGGTCCGTCGTACCCGTAGCCAGGCGATAGTAGTCCTTCCGATAGTCCAGAACCTGTGACAGCTGGCTCTGCGACTGATCAACGGCATCCCGCGCCACCGATAATCGCGCCCCAGCCTCTGTCTCCTGACGCTCTGCTAACCGCTGGACAAGGGCGAGTTGATCCTTGGGCACCCCTTACGCTCCTCGACCTTGCGCAGCCAGCTGTGTGCCCGTTGGCGCCATGCCCATGGCGGCAGGTTCGACCGTTTGCGTAACCACCATATCGTTTGCCACGCGATCGAGCTGCTCAAGGCTTTCATTAAATCCCTGACGCTCTGATAGCGGCTGACGAACGAATTGCCGAATGGTGGCTTGACTGGCAATTGCCCTGTCGATCAATGGGTCAGCGCCTGAACGATAGGCTCCCACAGAAATTAAATCTTGGTTCGCCCGATATGTCGCGAAAGACTCTTTCAGCATTCTTGCCTGCTCTTGGTGCTCGGCAGACGTAATCTGAAGCATTGATCGACTCACAGACGACTCAATGTCAATGGCTGGGTAAATACCGGCCTCAGCAATGGAGCGAGAAAGTACAATGTGCCCGTCTAAAATGGCTCGCGCCGCATCTGCAATGGGGTCTTGCAAGTCATCGCCCTCGACCAATACCGTATAAACAGCGGTGATAGAGCCAGATCCGACATTGCCAGCACGCTCGATAAGATTTGGCAGTGTTGAGAAGACGGACGGCGTATAGCCCCGAGATACAGGAGGTTCGCCAGCCGCTAGGCCAATTTCTCGCTGTGCCTGAGCAAATCGTGTCAAAGAATCCATGAGCAGTAACACGTTTTTACCTTGGCTACGGAAGTGTTCTGCGATGGCCGTCGCACGCCAGCAACCGGCGACGCGCATCAAAGGCGATGTATCAGCAGGGGTTGCCACCACCACGGAACGCTTGAGTCCTTCAGAGCCCAAGCTGTCTTCAACAAACTCTCGAACTTCACGACCTCGCTCACCCACCAGGCCGACAACGACAACATCTGCTTCAGTAAAGCGGGTCATCATGCCAAGCAAAGTACTTTTCCCCACGCCCGAACCCGCAAACAGGCCCATACGCTGGCCCTTACCAATGGTCAATAAGCTGTTTATGGCGCGAACACCAACGTCCAAAGGCGTATTAATGCTGGTACGTTCCATCGGACTAATGGTCTCGCCACGCAGAGGCACTTTTGAACCTGGCCTAAGTGGAAGTCCATCTAATGGTTGGCCCGCGCCGTCAATGATTCGGCCCAATAAATGATCGCCGACCGTAACGGCCTCGGTATCACCCATGACGGTCACTTTGGCGCCCGGCGTCAAACCTGCTGCCGTGCCTTCGCACATCATGATGAGCTGTTCGCCCTCAAAACCAACCACTTCGGCGACGGTACCCTGTCGATGTCCCGTTTCAATCCAGCAGCGCGCCCCAATGCTCGCTCGCAAACCACTAACCTCAAGGCGCATGCCCGAGAGTCGTGTTAGTTTTCCAGAGGCCGTTGCCTCTGGCTCGACCAACGCACTAGTGATGCCTACGACTCGCGAATTGAGCCGCGCAAATTGGGCCGCTTGAAACGAATCTGGATTAGTCATTAGCTTCCTCGTTGGAGAATCGCTTTGCGATCGCGCTAATGCGATCCGCATCCAAGGGAAGCATGTCTGCAGATTCGACCAATGATGAACCATCTGCTCCTACGATCTGATCGATCACCTTAGCCACTCGCCCTTCAATGCTTGCGTCTACAAGCGCATGACCTCGCTGTACGAGACAGCCACCGCGCAACATCGCGCTGTCTGGGACAAGCTCGGCATGGAGTCGCCCCTCTTCCAGTAAGTTGGCCACCAGCGCCTTGTCAGCGGGATTGAGCGTGACGGTCAACGGCGCTTCTGCGTCTGCCAGGCAGGTCAGCGCCTCATCAAGCGCTGATTTGATCACAGTGCTATCCAATTCAAGCTCTCGTCTAAGCACCGATTTTGTTGTCGCTACAACAAGTGATAGTAAGTACTCGCTTACTTCTTTGTCTTGATTGGCAATGGGTCTTTTCATTGACTGCCACAGCGAGGCAAGCTCATTTGCCGTCTGCTCTCCCTGCTTTCTCGCCTCCACTTGCCCCTGAGACAGACCGTCGGCGTAACCTTTCTGACGTGCCTGCTCGGCCACAGCCTCCAGACTCTTGGCGCCTGTAGGAACGGTGGTCAAGGTACGGGGATGCCAACGTTCTGGGGCTACCTCAGACATAGTCTCTTGCTGCCTTGCCAATCATGAGCTCACCCTCATCTGCTAACTTTTTGGCGGCCTTAACAATTTCTTTCTGCGCAGACTCGACGTCAGCCAACTTCACGGGCCCCGACGCCTCCATGTCTTCTCGAAGAATCTCGGCCGCGCGCTCGGACATGTTGTTGAAAAACCGCTCGGCCAATACCTCGTCCACTCCTTTGAGTGCGATCAACAGCTGCTCTTGCGCCACATCTCGAACCAAGCGCTGAAAACCTTTGTCGTCCAACTGCATAAGGTTGTCGAAAATAAACATTTTTTCTTTCACATCGAAACTAAGTTCTTCATCCGCCGATGCCAAAGCCTCCAATGCCTCTTGCTCAAGTGCACTGTCGGTAGCATTCAAAATGGCCGCTAGATTATCTGGGCCCATTACTTTTCGAGGCGGGGTGCGCTGCAACTTGCCCAACTGGCTCTCTAGCACACGATCGAGCTCCTCCATCGCCAGAGGATCCAGTTCCTCCATCCGCGCAATACGAAGGATCACGTCCGCTCTCATCTCCTCAGATAAAAGCCCTAGTACTTTTGCCGCTTGCTCGTCGTACAGCTGCGTCATCACTGTCGCCGCTATTTGTGGATGCTCTTCAGCCAATACTTCCGCAATGGCTTTTGGTGCCATCCACTGAAGCGCTTCGACGCCGTTATGCTCCTCGGGCTTTTCTAATACCTGCGCGAGAATATTTTGTGCCTTGTCCTGTCCCA
>JAACDF010000224.1 GCA_009937065.1 Gammaproteobacteria bacterium
ATCTCCGGTAATTTAATTAATGAGCCGTGGCTCTTAATCGCGTCCGCCTCGATATACCGATATCGGTTCACGTGACCGATACGATCGAGATGGCCGGAAGACGCCATATTTTTAATATTCATTGGATAGTGCGACAGGACTGCGTTGTCATTGAGCTCCGAAGCTTTCGCTAACTCTTGAATTAATGTCTCGTCCCATCCAGGGAAAAATCGTGAGTGACAATCGATTTGCAAGAAATAATCGGCGTCGGCCATCAGTGCTTCGCACCGCGCTCGCGCATAAATGGGCCCTCGCGCTTCGGTGACGTCGATACGATCCACCGTTACCTGAGCGATGTCGTTCAGCGCGTCAAAAGAGACATCGGTCGGCTTGGCCTGAAGGCAAACCCCTATCTCTACGCGAGCAGCACTACCCGCCTTTTCAAAACAATCATTTACCGTATCCACAACATCGGGATCGCAAAAACAAGCAATCGAAACGAAGATTTTTTCTGAAGATCTGATCATTTTGGCGGGCTTTGGCCTCGATTTTGGCGTTATCTCAGCCAAGTTTACAATGGCCTGCGGCGGTGCCTTGTCCGCATGATGGCCTACAACATTCTGTCCGTGACGATATAACCGATATTGAAGTTGATCGGCCGAAAATTGAAGAATTTCCTCTTTAAATTCAGGTCGGTTGTATTCGAAATACAAAAAGGGTCGAGTACGAGCTATGGTCTCGACGGCGCCTTTGAGTACCGCCAACTCCATGCCCTCCACGTCAATTTTGATGAGGTCACACTGATCTGGCGCAATGGCGTCGATCGTTGTGATGTCACCCTCTTCCTTAAAGGTGTCAAATGACAGAGAGTATCCACCAAAGTTATTCGGCCGTTCGTAGTTGGGAACCGGTATATCGACCTTCCCCTCCTCATCTCCCACAGCGAGCCGATAAGGCCATACATTTTGATAACGCCCCAGCAAGGCATTGGCGCACAGTATCTTGAAGAGAAATCGTTGGGGCTCAAAACTCAGCACCCGCCCTTCGGGGCCTACGCACCGAGAAAAAAACAACGTGTGGTTACCCACATTAGCACCAATATCGAGAATCGTGTCGCCACTAGCGATTAGAGGGCCAAGCAGTGCTTTTTCGTCAGGCGCGTAATCACCCGTCGTACGGAGGCTTTCACAGATGACGGTATCGGTTTCCAATAGATACATGGGGCCATTAACGGTCTCATGAAGGTTTAGCAGGCTGTCCGTCTCCAAGCTCAACTCTTTTAAACCTCTGAATGACTCTCAGCTATCGTCTGATTCGACGCCATAAACGAACCGCCCAACGCATACTTGCGCTTCGTCTCCTCGCTCCACTGCTCTTCCTCTCCCGACTTCGCGCCGTAAGCGAGGCCGCGCTTAACGCCGGGCCTTTGATGAACGCGTTCCTTCCAGGCAAGCACATTGGGGTGCAAAGTAACGTCGATTTTGCTCCACTTGTACCCACGGATCCACGGGAAAATCGCGATATCGGCGATGGTGAAGTCCTCGCCACAGACAAAACGTTTTCCCTCGAGTTGCTTATCAAGCACCCGCAGAAGGCGCTGAGCCTCTGCATTGAAACGAGTGAGCGGATGAACCTTTTGCTCCTCCGGCACATCGGCCATGTAGCGGGTGTAGCTAAGTTTATTACCAAACGTGGGCCCCAACCCCGCAGCTTGCCATGTCAGCCACTGCAGAACCTCGTAGCGGACAGCACCGCTTGGATACAGGCTTGACGGGAACTGCTCCCCTAGGTACTGAAGGATCGCGCAGCTCTCCATGAGTCTTATATCGCCATGCACCAATCCGGGTATTTTCTGGTTGGCTGACACAGCGCTGAAGGCGTCGCTAAATTGCTCGCCGTTCATGATATCGACGTTTATGACTTCAATCGACGGAAGCGCAATCCAAAGTTCCAGGAGCTCCTCGATCATGATACTGACCTTCCAGCCGTTGGGCGTAGCGGCCGTCCAAAGCGCTAATGGTTGAGTCATTCAAGGCCTACCTTCATTTGCCCCATGAAGTCTAGTTTCCCTAATGGCACGCCGTGCATACGTAGCATGTCGTAGACCGTTGTCACGTGAAAATAAAAGTTGGGAAGCGAGAACGACAGTAAGAAGTTTGGGTTGGTAAAAGGAATCTCCATTCCCCCTCCCCTGAACACCATGGTCTTATCGGACAAGGCAGCCATCGATTCCTTGGTCTCAAGACTAAGAACCTCGACCGCTTGGTCAACAAGATCGGATAAACCTTGCCAGCTCGTGTCGTCGACGCTCGGCGGTGGCTCAAACAAACCATCGCGCATCGCGCGAAGCGCTCCGTAAGAGTGATGCCAAATGCTCACTACCTGAAAGCTGAATGGGTGCATGTCGTCTTGAAGCCGAAAATTGACGATAGCACCAAGGTCGATCCCCCCTGCTTCGGCATTGGCCTCTGCTGTCCTTAGGATATGCTGCGTCGCACCCAACATCTGCAGGTATTGGCCAACACTCACCTCATAAAACGATAACGACACGCTTGTTCTCCTTTAGTTCTCGTAAACGCCAACCATGAAATATCCGGTAACTCGCGTGGGTTG
>JAACDF010000225.1 GCA_009937065.1 Gammaproteobacteria bacterium
CAATTATCACCTGTGACAGATAACGGGTCGCTCCATTAGTCTCGCCGCGTGGTAAACTTACGCGCTCGCCACGGAGCCGAAATATGACCTATGACACTGCCACTGCACTATCACCGTTGGACGGGCGTTATGCCTCGAAATTGGACCCGTTGCGCACTGTCTTCAGTGAATTCGGGCTGATAGCACGTCGCCTGGAAGTGGAGGTCAGATGGTTACAGAAGCTTGCTGAAACGTCTGACATACCAGAGGTAAAACCGCTCAGCTCTTCCTCGATCGACCACCTTGAAGAACTTCTTAGCAGGTTCTCTCCCGAGAGTGCAGCGGCCGTCAAGGAAATTGAGCGAACAACAAACCACGATGTTAAAGCAGTTGAGTACTTCCTAAAGGATGCCATTGCGTCTGATGCAGCATTGGCGGCGGCAAGTGAATTTGTTCATTTCGCCTGCACCAGTGAAGACATCAACAACTTATCGCACGCCTTGATGCTACGTGATGGGGTGCCGGTACTGACCGTTGAGATGCGCGCCATTATCGAGGGCATCGACGCACTAGCGACTGAGCACGCTTCGCTTCCAATGTTAAGTAGAACGCATGGTCAGACCGCAAGTCCAACGACGCTAGGTAAGGAAATGGCAAACGTCTCGGTACGACTGCGCAGGCAGTTACAGTGCATTGAGTCAATTAAACCTCTAGGAAAATTCAATGGTGCTGTGGGCAACTACAATGCCCACTTGAGCGCCTACCCAAAGGTCGACTGGGCGACCGTATCCAAAGAGTTCGTAGAATCCTTGGGTCTTGAGTGGAACCCTATGACTACTCAGATTGAGCCCCACGACTACATGGCCGAACTTTTTCAGGCTATTTCGCGCTTCAATACCATCCTGCTCGACTTCGATCGGGATATCTGGTCCTACATCTCTTTGGGATATTTCAAGCAAAAGACCATTGCTGGTGAGATTGGCTCGTCTACGATGCCTCACAAAGTCAATCCAATCGACTTTGAGAACTCGGAGGGCAATCTTGGACTCGCAAACGCTCTTCTGAGCCATCTAAGCGAGAAATTGCCCGTCAGTCGCTGGCAGCGCGACCTCACCGACAGTACCGTCCTAAGAAATATGGGGGTTGGCTTTGGTTACTCACTCTTAGCTTACACCTCGACGCTAAAAGGCATGAGCAAATTACAGGTCAACCCAAAGCGTTTAGCCGAGGATCTTGATAACGCCTGGGAGGTTCTAGCGGAACCTATCCAAACCGTTATGCGGCGATACGGCATACCGGAACCGTACGAAAAGTTGAAGGCCCTTACCCGTGGTCAAGCCATTACTCAGGAAACACTCCAGTCGTTTGTTTCGACACTTGAACTACCTGATGATGTGAAGCAGGACCTCATGCAGCTGACCCCGTCTGACTACATAGGTCTCGCCGAATCGTTGACACATACCTGGGGTAAATAACCCAGGTGATTTCACCACGCTTTGATTTCAACGCGCAGCTATTCCTCGAGGAGTATTGGCAGAAGCGCCCCCTACTCATCAAAAACGCGCTCCCCAGCTTCCAGTCCCCCATCAGTCCGGAGGAGCTCGCAGGCCTTGCGATGGAGGACGAGGTTGATAGCCGAATCGTTAGTCGGGTGGACAATCAGTGGCAGCTGGAACAGGGGCCTTTTGCTGATACTGATTTTTTGAGAGATGGCGAGTGGAGCCTTCTTGTTCAGCGTGTAAATGAATGGTTCCCCGAGGTCGATGCACTGCGAGGTTGCGTGGACTTCCTACCGACATGGCGCTTCGATGATGTCATGGTGAGCTACGCCAGTGATGGTGCTGGGGTTGGTCCCCATTTCGATCAGTATGACGTCTTTTTGCTCCAGGGCGCAGGCCAGCGAATATGGAAGGTGGGGGGACGATGCGATGCTGCCACCCCCACGATCGACGCTGATGGGCTCTCACTCATTGAAGAATTCGACGCAGACCAAGTTCACCTTCTCAGCCCGGGTGATGCGCTCTACATTCCACCGGGATTTGCACATTGGGGAGCAGCTGTTGGCGAGAGCATGACCTTCTCTATCGGATTTAGAGCTCCACGACTGGCGGACCTAGTTGCAAGATTATCCGACAGTGTGATCGAGTCGTTACGCGACAATTTACTGCTCGAGGATAGAGAAAGCATGCGAGTGCAACCGCGTCCCGGTGAAATTACAGATCAGCATCTAGCCAATGCCCGGGCGGCCGTGGTTAATGCGCTTGAGGCGCTTGGTGACAGAGATTGGTTTCCGGAACTGCTCTCGGAAGCCAATGATGATCTTCCAGTTAACGAGGAGCCTATTAGCGACAGAATCGCGCTAGTCCCCAGTCAGCGTCTGCTATGGCGAGACATGGACGATCACATTGCAGTATTTCTCGCTGGAAGGAAGTATCGGTTGTCAGTAAGCGACGAGCCCCTTGTGATCACTTTGAGTGCAGGTCAATCTCTATCACTCCGTGGGGTTAACGCCACCCAACTGGAGATCCTAAAGGAGTGGTGGTCACTCGGGTTTATTGAGGAACCGCAGATAGATACATCACACTAGTCAACGATCAACTTTCGATTAAAATGCCGACCTCATTACCGTCATAGTGAACCTCATAAATCGGTAGTGATCTGCAGTGACCTGCGGTGTGCTCGCCCGTTCTGAGGTCAAACGCGAACTGATGTCGCGGGCAGTAGATGACCCCACCCTCGATATGTCCTGCTTCTAAAGACTGCTCTTGGTGAGGACAAACGGCGCCAAAGGCCACTATCTGATCGTTTTCTTTTGAAAGGATGAGGTCCGTCGTGTCTATTTTGAAGCGCTTGCGGTAGCCCTCTTGAACATTGATCAGCTTATCCAGCGGAAGAAAACGCATCGCCTAGTCGCCCTGTAATTGCTTAATGATTTGAGTGGCGGCGGTCATGGGTGTGAGCGTGCCCCGACCTACCTGATCCCTAAGCGCTGATAAGATCTTTCCTACGCCTGGATGGTCAGTGAGCTGCTGGCGGAGCATTTCGTCTGTGAGTTGCCACATCCACTGCAGGTTCTGCTCAGCGCGCTTGCGATCAAATGCATCGCCATCCCGCGCCTCTTGCTGGAAACGCTCCATCATTGACCAGCATTCTTCGATACCGTGTCGCTCGAGCGCAGAGCAGGTGTGGACCTCGGGCTTCCAAAAGTCGTTATTCGCCAGAAGCGACATGGCACTCTGATAATGCAGTTTGGTTTTACGCGCCAAACTCTCACTTTCACCGTCCGCTTTATTAATCATGATGGCATCGGCGAGTTCCAAAATACCCTTCTTGATGCCCTGAAGTTCGTCTCCACCACCGGGTAGCAATAGGATTAAGAAGAAATCCACCATGCTTCCCACCTGATGCTCGGACTGGCCTACGCCCACAGTTTCGACCAATACCACATCAAAACCCGCCGCCTCGCACAGCAGCATTGACTCTCGAGTTTTGAGCGCGACGCCCCCCAAGGCCTTACCTGCCGGTGATGGACGGATAAAGGCGGAAGGGTCGCGAGAAAGGTGCTCCATGCGGGTTTTATCGCCAAGAATGGAGCCGCCCGCCATTGGGGAGCTGGGATCCACCGCTAAAACGGCCACCTTGTGACCTCTCGCAATGATGTGTTGACCAAATGATTCTATGAACGTTGATTTGCCAACACCGGGCACACCCGTAATACCAACGCGCAGACTGTTACCTGTATGCGGTAACAACTCGTTGAGCAGCGCCTGCGCTGCCTCGCGGTCTTGCGGCCGCGAGCTTTCGACAAGCGTGATTGCTTTGGCAAGCGCCCGTCGATTTCCAGAGGTAATCGCTTCAGCGGTTGGCGTTAACGGCATCCAACACCTTTCGTGCAGCGTCAGGAATAGGCGTTCCTGGGCCGAAGATAAGACTGACTCCGGCTTGGTAGAGATACTCGTAGTCTTGCTGTGGAATGACACCGCCGGCTATGACTACGATGTCTTCGGCACCTTGTGCCTTAAGCGCATCAATAAGTTGAGGTACCAGTGTTTTATGTCCCGCTGCGAGGCTAGATGCGCCGACAATATGCACGTCGTTCTCAATGGCTTGTCGCGCAACCTCCTCCGGTGTGGAGAACATCGGCGATAAATCAACGTCAAAACCAACGTCAGCAAAAGCCGTTGCAACGACCTTGGCACCTCGGTCATGTCCGTCCTGCCCCATTTTTGCTACGAGCATTCTCGGGCGTCGACCATGTGCTTCTACAAAGCGCTCAATATCCATTGCGATTTGTTTCCAGTTTTCGTCTTGCTCGTAAGCGGCACCATAAACGCCAGAAACCGTTTGTGAGCTGGCTACAAAGCGGCCGAAGTGCTGTTCAAGTGCATCCGATATTTCCCCCACGGTAGCACGGTGCCTAGTGGCTTCAACAGCAAGAGCGAGCAAATTACCCTCTCCCGTCTTTGCCGCCTGCGATAAAGCGCTCAGACAGGCTTCCACTGATGTAGCATCACGTGTGCTTCGAATGCGATCGAGTCTGTCAATCTGGGAGTCTCGAACCGCATCGTTGTCCACTTCTAGGATGTCTACCGCATCTTGCTCGCTGATCTGGTACTTGTTGACGCCAACGATGACATCCTCACCTCGGTCTATGCGCGCTTGTTTCTTCGCGGCAGCCTCTTCAATTCGAAGTTTGGGGAGTCCCGTCTCAATCGCCTGGGCCATTCCTCCAGCATCCTCAACCTCAGCAATCAGCGTTCGCGCTTTCTCGGCAATCTCATTGGTCAGTGATTCCATCATGTAGGAGCCGCCCCAAGGATCTACTACCTGACTGATTCCGGTCTCCTCTTGAAGGACGAGCTGAGTATTTCGTGCAATGCGGGCTGCGAAATCCGATGGTAAGGCGATCGCCTCATCGAGCGCATTGGTATGCAGACTCTGCGTGCCACCAAAAACGGCAGCCATCGCTTCGATCGTGGTGCGTACGATGTTGTTGTAAGGATCCTGCTCCGTCAGCGACCAACCAGACGTCTGGCAGTGCGTCCTCAACATGGAACTCTTGGGATTCTCGGGTGAAAACTCTCCCACAATCTCGGCCCATAGCAAACGCGCTGCACGCATCTTGGCAATTTCCATATAGAAATTCATACCGATACCCCAGAAAAAAGAGAGTCTGGGGGCAAACTCGTCGATATTTAGACCGGCGGCAATTGCGGTCCGAATATATTCCTTGCCATCGGCTAAGGTGTAGGCCAGTTCAAGCGCCGCGTTGGCACCTGCCTCCTGCATGTGATAGCCAGAGATAGAAATCGTATTGAACTTGGGCATGCTCTTAGAGCAATAAGCAATGATATCGCCGATGATGCGCATGCTCGGAACAGGTGGGTAAATATAGGTATTACGCACCATGAATTCTTTCAAAATGTCATTTTGAATAGTTCCAGCCAATGCTTCAGGGCCCACGCCCTGCTCCTCAGCGGCCACAATGTAACCGGCCAAGACAGGCAGTACGGCCCCGTTCATCGTCATGGAAACAGACACTTTGTCCAACGGAATGCCGTCGAACAAGATCTTCATGTCTTCAACGGAATCCACGGCAACACCCGCCTTGCCGACATCGCCAGCAACACGCGGATGATCCGAGTCGTAACCTCTATGAGTGGCTAGATCAAAAGCGACGGAGACACCCTGACCGCCCGCTGCTAGGGCCTTACGGTAGAAAGCATTACTCTCTTCCGCGGTCGAAAATCCAGCGTACTGTCGAATGGTCCAACGACGTCCGGCATACATGGTCGCCTGAGGTCCGCGAATATAGGGACTTAGGCCTGGCATGGTATCCGTGTAAGGGAGATCGGCGGTGTCCTCGGCTGTGTAGAGCACCTTCATCGGAATATCTTCCGGTGTAAACCAGGTGAACTCGTCGGGGGTGAGACCTTTACTCTGCTTTTCAACCAGCGCTGCCCAAGCTGACTTGGTTGCCTTGTCAGGATTGTAGACCGACATCAATGATCTCCCTGCTGAGGCTGAGATAGCTCAATCAGCACACCATCACAGCTCTTTGGGTGAATGAAAATCACCCGAGCGCCGTGAGCGCCTGGCGTAGGCTCGTCACCGATGAACTGATACCCCTTCTCTTTAAGTCGAGCGACGTCAGATTCAATGTCATCAGTTCTAAAGCAGAGATGGTGAATTCCACCACCGCGTTTCTCAAGGTATTTCGCAATCGCACCCTCACCGCGAAGCGGGTGGACTAGTTCGATGCTGGTAGCTGGTAACGGGAAGAAAGCCGTCGATGTTTTAGCTGACTCGACGTCCTCCGTACCCTCGTACTCGAGCCCAAAGTCAGCCATAAAGCGCTGAATCGCCGCTTCGAGGTCAGGGACCGCAATAGCGATATGATCTAAACCTGTGATCATCTAATACTCCGTTTCTAAATCACGCTGTCCAGCAGTTTCTGGGTGCTATTGGCACGTCGAGCTGCGAGTTCTTCCTCTGAGATGTCTTCTGGCTTCTCATTGGGTGTCACTTTGAAGATAGGTTGCCCCTTCTTGATGATGACACCCTCTCCTTCCACCAAGACCTCGTCGATTTTACCGTCGAACGGTGCGTTGACCTTGTTAAACATTTTCATCACTTCAACAATGAATAAGGGGTCACCCGTCTTGAATGTCGATCCCGGCTCAACATAGAGCGGCTCACCGGGAGCTTCCCGGCCGTAGAACATGCCGCCACTGGTGGCCACTATTTCATCAGATTTCGAAACAGGGGGTGGAGCTAACGCTTTTGCCATCGCATCCTGATGATCATCATCGAGTAGTCGGTCAGGGATATGGATGCTCAGATCAGCGTTGACCTCAAGCTCATAGAAGCCGGTTTGTGCGGCCATAGCTGGGAGTAAAAGAAGCAACGACAAACCCGCCTGATGCCCAGCATGCGCCGCCTGAATTGACCGCCATTGATCCTCGGGCAAGTTCTCAGCTGAATCTGCCTCTAAGCAGCTTACCAACGCTTCCCAGGAGTCGGTATTTAATGCCCTGCTAGCATCCATATAGAAGGCCTCGGCTGTCTCCAACAGATTGGCATCCTTTGCCCAAATTTTCTCCGACGCCGCGGCAAAGCCTTCACTATCGAGATTCAAGAAATGGTAGGTATCGACTAATAGATCGATCGGGTTCTCCGCGAAAGCGACTCGCCCATTCTCAAATGCAAAAGCGTCTTTATTGGCACTCAACCAACCCGATAAGGTGTGAGGACACGCAACGAGCCTCTCTATTGGGCGCAACACCAAGGTTTTTTTAGCATCGAGAACATCACTATTGTGACTCGATGAAGCGCGACAGTAACCACGCCACGCGCTTTCAAGATCGATGTTCCTTACCGTCGCAGCCAGTTCGCCCACAGCCGTAAGGTAGGGGACAATAAATTTTGTCGTAGGTCGCGCGTGCACAGTTCGACTCAAGAACCAGTGGACAAGGCCATAATGGAAACTCAAGTTGGTACTGAGGTCTCGACCACGTAACGTTGTAACCCTCAGGATTTCAGCCATTTCCTCATAAGCGGTGAGTCGGCTATCGCCCACGCTGAGTATTAAGGCAATGTTCGAGTCATAAGCGCCCGCTAGCGTATATTTCATGAACACGTCGGTATCGGGATTGTGAACACAGATCCCCTGATCATCACGAATCTCGCCCTCTACAGCGTCTGACCAATGTTCAATCTGACCCCCAGCATGTGGTTGCAGCGCATCATTGGTTGCATTCATTCGCGCTTCAAGGCTGTCGTTGTTGCGTAAAAGTCTTTCTGGAGGGGGTAACTTAGGCCCGTGAGCGGCTAATAAAACCATCGCTTCAACGAGTGAATTGACGGTGAAACTTGCGGCGCTGTTGTCAGGGTCAGTGAACTTCAGGGCGTAGCATAGCTCCGAAACCCGATGCTCTACCTGAATCCGCGTATTCATCTCCATAAAGAAGTGGCTGTCGGTATCGACGATACATTCAAAGGTAGAGACCGAATCAAGGCCCACGGCAGCGCCGAAACGAGATGCCTCCTCTTCCATGGTGTCCAAGGTAACAATATCAGCCCTGAGAACCTCCGCCTGGTTCATCAGACCCGCTGCATCCGCCTCCTCAGCCGCTTGAATCAGCGATTCGCGGGTAACGGAGACTTCCAGTAGCTTTTGCTCGTGCATTTGCAGTGAACAATCACGCCCGCCAAGCGTAGTGCACCATTCACCGTTACCAATGACTTGGATCTCTTGGTGGCGGGTTGACTCAATATTGAGCTCAACCAACACGTTTTTGTTATCACCAATGCCGGAGGCCTTCACTTCCTGCAAAATTTCTTTAACAAGCTCACCCGTGCGATGGGCCTCACCGCGTTCTACAATGCGCTGCCCCTTTCCTCCACCTCCGCCAATCGCCTTAAGTCGGACGCGATTATTAGGGTACTTTTCATTCATTCCCTGCACGGCTTCCTGCAGAGTCTCAATAAG
>JAACDF010000226.1 GCA_009937065.1 Gammaproteobacteria bacterium
CTAGCCTCCAGCCGATCCACTAGCGGATCGCCAAGGTAGGCAATCAGAGCCCCCACAGCAAAGGGCATCAGGATATCTCTGAGTTGGACAAAGAGGAGTAACAGCACCACAACGGCGACGAGTACGGGTAGCCAACGCAAGGTGCGGAGTTGCACAGTCGGTTGATCGGTCACTGGATGCTCTCCCATGTGAGGTCTAGTTGGGCTCGATTTGTTGCAGATTGCACGCGCAAACCCGATCGGCTTGGAATCAGCCTGGCAACCTCCTCCGCAGAAGAAACGCCGATCACGCGGTAGGTCAACGTATCTTGGCTCACCGAATCAATCCTTAATTCGATCAACTCCGCCAGCTGTTTAAACACGGTTGAAACTGCCCGGTAGTCTGCAAAAGAGTTAACCCCACGTACGGTGACTGCAATGGCATCCGATATTTCAAATCGCTGCAGTGTCACGGCTAACGAGTCACGCATGCTATCCACGGCGAGATCGACGCCCGCATCCCATATCGCGTCCAAATCGCTCAGACGCATTTGTTTGTGAATCTCACCACCGGGGCTAACGTAGTACCAATCCACGAGCTTACTGCCGTCGCTTAAATCGATCCAACGTCCCACCAGCGAGTGATCTGACCCATATCGACGAGACCCTCGCCGAATCTGATCAAAATCTCGGGTCCAAAGCGTATTGACGGGGACTGTGGCCGCGTCTGTCAGGTCCAGCAAGGGAAATCGGGCCTCAACGCCACGAGCCTTGAAACGCTCGATTGATGGCACAAGTAGGTCGACGTCGTCAGAGCGAGCAGCGAAGCGCCGTGAAAAGGGCTCATCCAAAGCCACCCACACCACAACGGGTGGTCTCCGCTGTTCCCAATACGGAACAGATTCATCTCGAAAAAGATTGCGCACGAAGGCATCGTCGAACTCCAGAAATACGACGTCACCGGCATCGTCCTCGCGATAGCTATATAACAATACGTGTTGCTGAGCACTGCCCACCGCCTCCCGAAATGCAGCTTCATCGAGAATCGCTTCATTCCCCGAAACTTTTATCAATAGGCGCGTTAAGCCCTCGCGAGCAGCACGCGACAACTCGACACCACCACGATCGGCAACAGCTACTTGCTCGGAGAAAAAGCTGTCTTGGGCTATCGCGTTCACTGGCAGCCCAAGCCACAAAAAAACGAGCACAATGTGAAAAAACTGTCTATAAAAACGTCTCATATGGCGAGTTTAACAGCGAAAGTTGTGTTGGTCGCTTTCCTCTCACTTTGCCAGCGAGTACCCTTCTCGCCGTGACTAGAGGCAGGCTATGACAGACGAACAAACATCCCCGGGTTTGACCTATAAAGATGCGGGCGTCGATATCGATGCAGGAAACGCATTGGTCGATCGCATTAAACATATTTCGAAAGCAACCAGGCGCCCCGAAGTCTTAGGTGGACTAGGGGGCTTTGGTGCGCTCTGCGAAATTCCAGAGGGCTACCGAAGCCCGGTATTGGTGTCAGGTACCGACGGGGTGGGCACAAAACTCCGTCTCGCCATGCAATTGGGCAGGCACAAAACCATCGGCATTGATCTTGTGGCAATGTGCAGTAACGATATCGCCGTAGTGGGCGCAGAGCCGCTGCTCTTTCTCGACTATTACGCGACCGGAAAATTGAACGTCGATGTAGCAACTGATGTCATCGAAGGTATTGGCAAAGGATGTGAGCTAGCAGGCGCGGCCCTCGTTGGCGGTGAAACAGCCGAAATGCCCGGCATGTACGAAGGCGATGACTACGACCTCGCCGGATTTTGTGTGGGTGTGGTTGAAAAAAACCAGATCATTGACGGCCATAAAGTCGCACCTGGCGATAAGATCATAGCCATTGCCTCGTCAGGACCCCATTCAAACGGATATTCACTGATTCGCAAGATCATTGAGGTATCCGGCGCTGACCTATCTGATAGTTGTGGGGGAGTGACCTTGGCCGATGCACTGATGGCTCCCACTGAGATCTACAACAAACCGCTACTTGCGCTACAGCGGGAGATCAAACCTCATGCTTTAGCTCACATTACGGGCGGCGGTCTGTTAGAGAATATTCCTCGTGTGCTACCTGCAGGTTGCTCGGCAATCCTTGATAAACAAACCTGGAATCTCCCTCCTGTCTTTCAGTGGCTTGCTGAGGCGGGCGGTGTTGCCGAAGAGGAGATGCATCGAACCTTCAACTGCGGGATTGGCATGACAGTCATTGTCGGCTCCAGCAAAGCGGAGGCTGCAATGCAGTTGCTCTCGGATCAAGGCTTGAACTGTTGGGAATTGGGCTCGATTGCTGAAGGCACTGGTGTGGTGGAGTTCGCTTCTTGAGTTCAACCCCCGAAAAGCGGATTTCGATTCTCATTTCGGGACGTGGCTCCAACATGGAGGCTTTTCTCAACGCTGAGCGCCATGGTGCGCTGAGCGGACGGGTCGTTCGTGTAATCAGTAACCGTCCAGAAGCAGCCGGTCTTGCTACGGCATCAAAAGCTGAGGTCGCAACTGCGGTGGTGGATCACACCGCCTATGAATCACGAGAAGCCTTTGATACGGCTCTTGTAGAGGCGGTCAATCAAGACAACCCTGACGTGGTCGTTCTCGCCGGATTCATGCGCATTCTCACCCCGGTATTCATCGATGCTTTTTTGGGCAAGCTGGTGAACATTCATCCTTCTTTGTTGCCTAAATACCCAGGACTGAATACGCATCAGCGCGCCATCGACAATGGTGACAAGGAAGCTGGAGCAACCGTGCATTATGTAACCAATGAGCTCGACGGAGGCCCACCAATTTTGCAGGTGACTGTTCCGATTGAAACCGGCGATGACGCAGCGTCGCTCGCGGCTCGAATACTTGCATTCGAGCACATTATTTTCCCTGAGGCGGTCAATTGGCACCTACAGGAGCGTTTAGTTCAGGAAGTTGACGGCGCCTATCTGGATGGCAACAAACTGCCCTCGACTGGCACTCTAAGGGAATGGCAGACATGAGATCTGGGATTGGCCACTCAACTGCCTTGATTCAGTTACTCGGGATACTTTTATGCTTTCAGATAAACAGTAGTGTCTGGGCTACAG